>NZ_JBNNMF010000017.1:0-104372 GCF_050272495.1 Solibacillus cecembensis
TTTGTTAGCATAAGAATGGCACCTCCTTTGAATGATACGTCTATCGTACCGGAGGTGCCTGGCGTTTTATATGCGTTATTTGATTACGGGCTTACTTTTTTCTTACCCATTCCTTACGAATTTCTTAAGTAAATTAAGTAGGAAAATATAAAGCCTAATCCCCATTTTTAAATGAGGAATTAGGCTTTTGATTTACAACATTTATTTCTAACGATGTTTCATCTTTTCTTTAAGATTAAATAAAATTTTTAATCGTCCCGGCCAAATGCTTTCGTCTTAATACTTTTCTTATCCAGAAATTCTTCTATTTTCTTCTGCTCTTTTCCAGTTGCTGCTCCAACATTAGAAATTAGTGATTTAAGATTTACTTTTGGAATAACTCCTTCATTTGCGTCACTCATTACATCATCGAACATAACATTTATTTCATGAAGCATCTCATTTACAGCTGTAATGTACCCACTAATCCTCTTAGACTCTTCTTCATAACCTTCAGGCAATGTATTATTTAAAATATAGTTAGAAAAATTCTCATCATTTTCTTTTGTAAGTTTGCTAATTTTGTCTAACTTTTCTAGTTCTTCTGTAGTGAATTCCTCTTCCTCATCTATATAATCTTGAAATGGTTCTCTAGCATTAAATAATTCTTCAGAGCTATCTAGATATGTTTTGATACTTAATTTTATTTCTTCTTCGTCAATTATACTATTTCGTTTTTCTGAGATAAAAATAACATCCGGAATCTTCACATCCTGTATAGAAAAAACTTCATTCTCTTCCTGATCCTCAATAGTGTCAATATTTTCTCCCTGCGAGCATGCGCTTAATATAAACAGAAATAATAAACTAAAAAACAATTTTTTCATAATAATTTCTTCCCCCTTACAATTGACAAGTATTCTATAATCATACTACTGAAAATAGAATACTACGTTTTCAAGCTAAAACTGTATCCTCTTAAACATAATCGTAAAAATAGTTTTTTCATAAGGAATACTTGAGAGATGGATTTCACCACCTAGTGCCTCTACTAGCCGCTTCGTAATTGTCAATCCAAGTCCACTACCTTGATATATGCGATTTCTCGAATCTTCTAATGTATACATCCGTTCAAATACTTTGTCGATATGTGACTCAGAAATACCTTTTCCCTTATCCCATATATCAATATAGACATTCTTTTCATCACTTCTTAAAGTTATGCCAAGTGTTTTTCCATCATCCCCATATGTAATGGCATTCGAGATTAAGTTATTGAGCACTCTACTTAACACATCAGCATTGCCAAGTGTATAGTATTGATTTTCTGGAATATCGATTTGGACCCTAAATCCTTTTGCTGTAAGTAAATCATAGAATGCTAAAATATTTTGCTGACATACTTCATTCATATTGATTCTCGTTAACTCAAATTTTTTGTCCCCAGATTCTAATTTTGCCAAGTCGAAAAACTTATGAATGAGTTCTATCACTTCATTTGTTTTCGTTTGCACCTTTGTTAGCAATGCTCGTCTTTCTTCCTCACTCAGAGTGTGATCTGTATGCAAAATTTCCATATATCCAAGGACAACTGTCAGCGGCGTTTTTAAATCATGCGATACATTTGCAAGCATCTTGCGCATCGAAATTTCTACTTTTGAATAATCAGCCTGTGTTTTTTGCTTCGCTTCTAATAAAAGATTAATGGCCACTAACAACTTTTGTAATTGTGCATCATCCGTAAACACTAATAATTTTTCACCTGTTTGTTTTTCTACAATATCCTGCAGCTTTTCATATGTATAATTTAAATTCTGACTTTTACTTTTCTGCACGTGATATTGAAAAACAACTACACCTAGCAAGATGATTATGATGATTATTAAAAAAGGTACCATACTATATCACTTCCATCTTATAACCGATTCCCCATAAGGTTTTTATATATTTAGGGTTTGAGGGATCATCTTCAACCTTCTCTCTCAGTCTTCTCATATGAACATTAATGACATTTTCATCGCCATAATATTCTTCATTCCAAATATACTGATAGATTTGTGCTTTCGTAAATACGCGGTTGCAATTTTTTGAAAACAGCTTTAACAACTCAAACTCTTTAGAAGTGAGTTTAATGATCTCGTCTTTTTTCCAAACTGTATAGTTGATTATATCTATTTTCAAATCACCTACTTGAATAATGTCGTCCTGTTTCTGTAATGGCGCTGAATATTTTGTTGAACGACGTATGCCCGCCTTCACCCGCGCAGCTAATTCAATCATCGAAAATGGTTTGCAAATATAATCATCCGCTCCAAGGCCTAATCCAATCGCCTTGTCCACATCTGAATCTTTCGCAGACATCATTAAAATAGGAATAGCACTTTTTTCACGAATCAACTTCACAACTTCTAAGCCATCCATTTTCGGCATCATAATATCCAAAATGATTAAATCAAACGCCCCTTGCCAAAATTTAGTCAGACCAGCCTCGCCATCAGCAGCTGTCTCTACAGTAAAACCCTCTTTTGTTAAATAGGTCGCTACCATTTCTTGAATCGATTCATCATCTTCCACAAGCAAAATTTTAAATTGCATGCTCCGGTCCCCCTAACTTTACATACTTAATTATATCGCAACACTCAAATTATGTAAAAATTAGGTAATAAACCCTTTATATTTCTCACTATCCAGTAGAATGCTGCATATCTAGGCACAAAAAAAGGAAGTCGAATTCACTTCCTTTAGCAACTACCTTAAATTTTATATTTACGGAAAATTGGATTATTACTCTCGTTCGTGATGGATAATAGCAGCAAATTTTTGAGCAGCGATGAAAATGAATTAAATGAGCTATATTACACAAACTAACAATTCACTCACTGTACAAGTTTGGCTAGTGCATACATAACAGGTTGACATAACACCAAGAAAGGTTGTGCCAAATGAAAAAGATATTATTAGTGATAATTATATTGGGGGTTCTATCTTTCAGCTGTCAACTAGATAAGAAATTTAAATCTTCTACCTCCCAATCAAGTGTAACTAAAACGTCTGAAGTAGACAAGATTACAAATAATCACAAAGATTTTGAAGGTGCTACCCTAATTAGTTCTCTAAAAAGTCCATTAGACAAAGTTTTAGAACAATTTCTCTTTGGCACATGGAAAATTGAAAAATTACTTGGATTTAATTATATATACAATGATGCGTCAGAATATCCAAAAGGTCAAAAAATAATTGGTGACGACATTACGATAACGAAAAATTTATTCTCGTCGGAAGGTATTACTAACTATAAATGGTATCAGCATTCCATAAAAAACCCCAAAATCTTTATTAATACAATTTATTCGAATGCCAATGTATTTTTGCTTTATAGTAAAGTCAATCGATTAGAAGGAAACTTAGGACTAAAACCCGCTGATAGAATAAGAGCTATAACCATTACAAACGATAAAAATCATTCATATAATTTCAATTTTTTTATCGTGAACAATGAAAGACTTATTTTACAGCTTGAAGCAACCTATTTTGAGTTGAAAAAGATTAATGAGAATAAGTAACGTTTTTTATTTTTTACTAAACTCTATTAATTCTGCTATGTTGTACTGTTTTTCAATTTGTTGATTTTCATCGTCAGTCCAAGCCACTGTAATTATTGAATTATTAAACGCTTGCTTAATGTCCCCTTGGGATAGTCCTTTTGCATAATAGACAAGTTGATAGGAATATTCCGCAAAATTTTCAGATGTATTATCGAGTGACGAAGCACTTCCATACCAATAACGGTCGATATCATCTATACCATTCAGCACGTTCTTCCAATCATCAAAACTTTCAATTTGTCGAATTGTTACATCATCTGAATGTTCCATATGGAGTGTATATTCAAGTACTTTAAAATCCTCTTGCTTTGGTTCATTTAAATCTTTAGTGGCACCCACATTACTGTATTCATCATCACTAACTGGAGCAATCTTTACTTCAATTTCTATAGTAGGATCTTCATTATTACAGGCGGTCAATAATAGAAAAATGAAACTTGCGAATATCAAACTTAATTTTTTCATACTTCCCCCCATGAATGCGTTGATTTGTGTACTATTTTTTATGTCCCAAAATCCCAATTGAATTAAGAAATTTTTTAGTCAATATAATAATGAGACTACATACGATTGTTCCCCCAATAAACGAGATGCTAAATAAAACTACTGGTGAACCAATAAAACCGACCATCATCATATCGTTATGACTTGTAGCGACATAGCTCCCAAATATATTTAGCTTGGCGAATTTCATTTTCATATATGGCCATCCAAAAGTATACATGAAAATTATTATATGTATTAACAGCGTACAAAAGAATCCTTGTATAATCGTTTTCATTACAAACTCTCCCAGTTAAAGGTCCAAAGAAGGAATCTACTCCTCCCTTGGACCGTTAGTTAAATACTTAAAATACACATTTTTAAAAATTGAAAAATTGAAATTCCGAAATCAGCGCTGAGGAGCACAATTTCCGGTAAAAACAGCTCCACACAGAGGTCTACATTACAAAAAATCTTAATGCATTTAATAAATCATTTTCCCAAACACGCCAGAGATGTTCATCTTGCGTTTCTTTATAGTTCACATTTGCACTGTGTAAAAGAAAGCATTTATACAATTGACGGTTTCTCGTCAAAATATATAACTTTTAGTTTGACATGGGGGTTATAAATTCGTCCTCGTATATACCAACCGTTTGATATACATGCCACCCCGAAAGATTCATGTTCCCTATTCGCCCTATATCCTCTATTGACACAGCAGGAGATTGTAGCATTAAATGCGTCCATCGATCCGGGTTTTCCAATGCGATATTTAAACTAATATTACCTGCTAACGAATCTCCTAATAGCCCTCTTTTTAAAATCACTTCAACCTTTAACCTTTTCTCGAAAGTGGGGATAAATTCGTCGTTCATAAAGCGAATATATTGCGAAAAAAGCGCCCCCTTGCTACTAAATGATGCCCATCTTTCAAACGAATCTCCAGGATGAATGCACACAAACACAAGATGCTGTGCTAATTCAGGATTGTCACGTACTAAATGAAGCATGGCTTGTTCTAAATTTCCCAATTCCAAATAGTCAAATCCGTCCTGAACATATATTATATACGCATTTTTTATATCATTACACATAGTGAGAACTGTATAATGTATCGTTTTATTTAAATGAAGACTAGTGAACAAACTATGACCTTTATTCAACGCATTATGAACCTTTCAAATTCGCCCCACCATTGATAATCCTCTAAATAGATCGTGTCAAATAACATAACCCCATTTGTTTGTTCTTTACATAACTTTACAGCCTTCAGAAATTGCTCGACATTATCTTGATAATCTTTTAAATACAAACTAGCGATAACAGGTATTTGCCCATTAATCACTTCTTTGCTCATTTCAATTGCCCCTTCAACGCTGTACCAATTGGCTGGTCTTTGATTGTTTTTAGCCTCTTCAATCGTGACTTCTGGGTAATAGCAGCCTGTCATAATAAAATCAAATTCCTCTGCATACGCTACTGTGCAGTATGTATCAGAAACCCATTCGAAAGATGGCTGATACGTTTTACTACCCCAGTTGACACCTTCATTGTAATAAAGTGGGTACCACGAACCAACATATATAGTAAAAATTAAATCTGTATTTTTTGTTTTCACTACATTTCTTGCTTTTTTAACGAAATTCTTAATATTATTTGCTCGGAACTCTGCCCATTTAGGGAACAGTTTACCAAAAACGGGTTTTTTATGCTCAACTGTCATAATATCCGTTGGCCAATTTTCTATTTTTTGTTCAATATAAGCTCCAAATTTTTCTTTACTTAAACGGCTAAAATCTCCATAAATATTCGGATAACGGCATCTATCTAATACGATACCATCGATTTCGTAATGATTAATAATTTCTTGAATAATCGTTAATTCATAAGCCTCCACTTCTGGGTGAATTGGATTGACAAAAATGGTCGGATCATTATGATTTTCCAAAGCTGTTGGCATATTAGAAAATGCCTCATCATAGAGAGTAACCCTCCACTCCGGTCTGCTAAATACCATTCCTTCTTTATTTATGCCACTGCCTTCTGAAAACACATCAACATTTGCAATAATCTTTAAACCAGACCCTTTAGCATGTTCAATCATTTCTTGAAGAAAATCTCGGCCTTCCCATCTCTTATATTGTTCATCTTTCATTTCGCTTACATGATAGGCAAATTGACTTGGATAGGTTGTAAATCCATATGGAATTTTCGCATCCACTACTAAATGCGTTATTTTACAATTTTGGGCATGTTCGATTAACTCTTTCATTTTATTAGCATCTAGTAATCTAGTAGCATTCGCTAAAAAATCTACCCATAAAATATTCGATTGTTCCATTTAGTTCTTCCCCCTTATAAGTCAAGTTCCTCTGGCCAATGAAGCTGAATGCCATTAGCATTAAGTAACGTTTGGTACGCTTTCAAATACTTTTGTTCTTGCCTTACCTGATGAGGAGTCACTTGGTTCAACATAGAAAATGCCACTAAATACCCTGCTGATTCACCAATATTCCACTCTGTTGGATGAAGCCTATAGCAGCCATTTGTAATTTGTGTTGTGCCAATATTTTTACAAGCTGGAATTACATTTTTTACGCGGATAGGTAGTAAGGCACCTAACGGGATTTCATAAGGATAGTTTGGTATATAAAAGCTTCGGTTCGTTACCGTCGTATGATGTAGATCTAAATGATAGCTACCAACACCGACACTATCGAAATAGGTGCAAATGCCTTTGTCACCCCTTATTTCCTTACTAACTTCTTGCTCTGTTATTGTATGCATCGCTTTAATTCTTCTCGATTCTCGAATATATGGATACTTTGCTAGCCCATCCTCTGTACCCATAACATCCTTTCGAAGCCTTAAACTAGGAAAACCTTTTCCCCCATCTAATCTTGGCGCCTCTGTTTGAAGCCAGTATAAGAGGGATAAGCTTTGTTGTTTAGCATTTTTTAAGTTCTTCTCCATTTCCTCATTAGAAACATCAATAATTGGCCCTAGAAAATAATCATTTTGCGCCCAATTTATTAGTGATATATCACCCTCATATAGCGCTCCATCAATATTTTTAGTATCCAGTATTCTCCGATATGTAAACAAAGAGGGTATCTGTTGTTCATTGGGGAATAATGTGAATTCCTTTAATTTTGTCGTATCATTTGCATCTACGGCATACCAGCTAAATAAAGGAAGGTGCGAGAACTTTGGTATATAGTTACGCCAAAAATCATATTGCTCTGGCTTTTCAATAACAAAATTTCCACCCTCTATATAATCAACAGCAAAAACATAAGTAAAGGACTGCATATCTTTCGGATTTGATTCTTCTAAAGCATGAGGTTCTCCAGTAATTGATCTAGATTCAGCACCTGTTACATATTCAACCCCTGCAATTGGTAGGACATCACCACATTCAGTTGCATCCAAAAAATAGTGTCCACTCAATTCAATTTTTGCTAACTCATTGACATGTACAACTGTGATGGACTGTACCGTATCTCCGTCCTTTGTTGCCTCTATCGGTTTATAGTTATATAAAATTTTTATTTTCCCGCTATTTACAAAGGGTGCCAGCATATCGGAAATGACATGTAGCGCAACTTTAGGCTCATGTGCCAACCTACTCACCCATCCATTTCCAGGATTCAATAAATCATTTTCTTGTGCTTCCTTAGTGAGTGGATAGTTGTCACGGTAATATTGACGCACCCGATTCCTAAACTCTCGGTACATGCTCGTGCAACCAAAGCTTTCAATCCATCGATGTTCATCTGGCGGTACTCCTTGACTTGTAAGCTGTCCACCTAACCAATCTGTTTCCTCAGTCATAATGACCTGATAGCCCATTTTGGCAACAGCTAATGCTGCCATGCAACCACCAAGTCCTCCACCTATTACGATAACATCCGAATTTTCTTGTTTAATCATATAGAAGCAACCCCTTTATTCACTAGCTTTCTCATTCCCTGCCCCTTTGATATATTCAACAGTCAAGCCAACTTCAAACATTCGGCTCCATGGCATCGTACATTCATTGATTTGTATGCTGTTTTCATCATCGCTTAGATGCTCTTGTATAAATGAGGTCAGTTGTGATTGCACAATATTAGCAACCACACCTTTTTTGCTATCCACACGGAAGTAATTGTAACCAAGCTCAGGTAGTCTGTTATTCGTTACATTATTTCTTACATAGCTACAATATCCCGCATCTTCTACATAGCGCAATGCTAAAAAATTGCGATGGGCTTGTGATTCTCCAAAAATATTGTAAAACATCCCCTGCGCTATGCATGTTCCTAATGAATTTGAACTTGTATTCCAACCTGCATATCCAGCTAATGAGAAAAGAATTTTTTTGTTTTTCATTAGTTTTATAAGTTCTAAGTCTGAACCATTCGCGAAAGCTACATCCGCTACGATACAAGGAATAGCTCGTTTCTTCACTGTGAATTCGAGTTGTTCAACAAAATCAATCAAATTTCGATTCACTTGATAAGTTGTACTTAGGTCCTCTTGACAAGCAGCCTCTAACATTGGCTCTACAGGTGTATTTACAAATAAAACAAGATTCGCATCTTGCATATTTGTAGTCATCAGTCCCCCCGCGGCTACTATTTGATATTTAAGTGTCTCAAATAATGGCCTGTCTTCATATAGTGGCGTAACTGCTGGTCCTTGAAAACTTGAAAATACCGGATAAATCAAAGGTCTCTTGTCTTTAAAAGCATTCAACATTCTTGCGAGTAAAGTGCAACCAACTTCATCCGCACCTGGATACATGTAAACATCTAGTTCTAAATTATGTGTTGCAATAGCTCCTCTTACTGCCTGTTGATCCATAGCGGTCCAACCATAGGGTGCCGAATCATCTTGCGGAATAATAAGGAAATCAATGATTCCCTTGCTTACATATTCAAGTACAAGTTGATTGACACCGACATTAATCTTTCTTCTAGCTAAATAATCCTCAATATGCTCTTTAGGCAATTGACACTTTAATCCTTCACATTCTTTTTTTTCCTCCAATGATGAGAGGTTAGCAGATATTAAATGTGAAAGTTCGCCATACCTAAAGATTTCCTTTCCCCAGTACTCATAGTAATCGGGCTCTTCATCATTACTAGAATACTGAGGACATCTCATAATAAGATTAAAAGCATATATTTTTACTTTTGGGTTACAAGCTTTGATTTTCGAAAGCTTATTTAGTATTTTTTCGCAATTCTCTAACGACAGTTGATGCAGTCTTGAAGGGATAATCCCGCCAAATAATAATGTATCTATTGAAAGAATAAGACCATCTGCATCCACTGACTCCTTATATAACCAATCCCATAGTTGTTCCGTGTCTCCTGGTTTCTTTTTCTCCCCCATTAAATTTAAACTAGGGCGTACGAGATTTACTTCCGTTTGATCAGTTAAAAAGTTTGGAAAAGAATAATTACATGGCCGCTCATCTAATGGAACATAAACAATTTTTTGCATGTATACCCCCGTAATTGACGTTTTTAAAATTAGCAGATCAGCTATCCTTTTATAGCACCTGAAATGCCTTCCATAAAGTATTTTTGAGTTAACAAAAATACGATAATAATCGGAAGAACAGAGATCACTGTCCCAGCAGCTATCCATCCAAAGTTAAAAGAAAACTGTCCATTTAGGGTACTTAAAGCAGAAGCTAATGGATACTTGTCTGTATTCAATACAATAATTGGCCATAAAAAACTGTTCCAACTTGCCATAAATTCGAATAAGGCAACAACAGCAATCGCTGGTTTTATCATCGGCATCATTAGTTGCCACCAAATACGAAATTCAGAGGCACCATCCATCTTTCCAGAGTCCCTAATATCGCTAGGAATCCCCATAAATGCCTGCCTAAATAGAAAGACATTAAAAACGGTTACGAGGCTTGGAAGTACCACACCAGTAAATGTATTGATTAAACCGAGCTTATTTATTGTTAAATAATTGACAACTAGACCCGCAGCGGCAGGGATAATCATCGTAGCAATCAACGCTACAAAAATAATATTCTTCCCTTTAAACTTAAAGATAGCTAATGGATATGCGGTTAAACTACATAATAAAATACTGAATACCACACCAAAAAATGTGATAATGACTGTATTCCATATGTATTTAAGAAAATCCATATACCGCCAAACATCTACATAATTTTTAAAGTCAATAAATGTAGGAAATATAGCAGGTGGAAAAGCAAATACATTTTTTCCAGGCATTAACGAAACACTTAATAACCAAAGGAATGGTCCCATCATCAAAAGAGCAAATAGTGTTAACGGGATATAAATAAGGAATTTATTTTGAATCGCTTTTAGTACTTTTCTATTTTTCATCGCTTTATCCATCAATATGGATTTACACCACCCTTCTTATTAAATAGGAAGATGAAAATACTAAAGAACATAATAATAAAGCTAATAATTAACCCTAATGCGGATGAATAGCCAAATTCAAATACTTCGAATCCTTGTTGGTAAATATAGAGGCTACTCGTTAACGTTTCATTCCCAGGCCCCCCAGATGTTAGGACAAATACTTCATCAAACACACGTATCGCTGACATGAGGGAAATCAATGTGCAGAAAAACACATATGGTTTTAATAAAGGTATGGTGATTTTTCTAATGACTTGGAAGTTGCTTGCCCCATCAATCTTCGCTGCCTCAATGCAGTCTGTAGGAACTGCCTGCAAGCCTGCAAGATAAATCATCATATAATAGCCCAACCCTTTCCACAGGGTAATAAACATTAATGCCCAAAGTGCTGTGTCCTTATCAGATAACCAATTGATTTTTTCATTTAAAATACCAATAGACAGTAGCATGTAGTTCAAAACCCCATTTGAACTCATTAACCATCCCCAAATAATCGAAACCGCAACCATCGAAGTAACGACGGGAATATAAAAGGCAGCTCGGAAAAATTTAATCCCCGCTATTTTTCGATTGACTAATATCGCCATAAGTATCGATAAAATTTGAATAAAAGGAACAATAATCATGTATAACAGCGAATTTTTAACAGATGCAATAAAATTGACATCAGAAAATGCCCGTTTAAAGTTTTCAAAGCCTACAAAACTTGTTTCATCGATCACCGAATAATTTGTAAAGGCTAGAGGGACACTATAAATAATGGGCCAAAAGGTAAAAAGAGCGAGCAATATTAATCCTGGACCCATAAATAACCATGCTGTTTGGACCTCTGAAAATCTACTTAATTTTGCAACTCTTTTCTGTTTCAAAGGGCTCCACTCCTATCGAAAATGGGTAGAAACACATCTACCCATTCATTTTTTCTTCTTTAGCGACTTAAGATATCGTTAATTTCTTTTTCAGCTGCATCCAATTCAGTATTAAGATCTTGATCATTAATATAGATATTTTGCAGGCGCTTATTAAAGGCTTTATTTACATCATTCGCATTTTCAATACCTAGGTAAAAGTCTGACGCTTTATCTAAACTTTCAACAGATGCTGTTTTTGCTTGTCCCTCTAATGTTCCATCGTTTTGATAGAAGAATTCATCCTTCGCAGCTGCTTTCGTTGAAGGCAGCGTATTTGCTACTTTAGAGAAAGCCAATTGATTTGCGTCGTTTGTTACATAGTGTGCAAATGCAGTTGCTGCTTCAGCATTATCAGAAGCATTTGGTACAACTAGATTCATAGAATTCGTAAAACGAATACCTGCTTTTCCAAGTGGTGCTGGCACGGCAATCGTTTTCTTGTATACATCTGGTGAAGCCGTTTTTAATTGATTAATAAATGATGAACTCGAGATCATCATCGCTACTTGCTCACTACCAAATAGTTGAACTTGTTGGGCGAATGCAGGAATATCTTTAGGAATAACCCCATCTTTAATTAGCTCTATATTGCTTTGGATATACGCTTTTACTTCATCATTATTAAATGCAGCTTTTCCTCCTTCAGCCACTTTGAACCCTTCTTCAAGAATAGAGCGCGTTTCCATCGTGAAAACATAACCGAAAGAACCCGTTTTTTCTTGAATTTGTTTCCCCCAGTTAGCCAAATCTGCTTTTGTTTGTGGAGGAGCTTTTATATCTAGTCCAGCTTTTTCTACTAAGTCTGTGTTGATATAAAGCACTGGAATTCCTGTATACCAAGGCAATGCATATGCACCATTATCAACTACTGTAGAATTGTAGATTCCGTCAAAATAGATACTTCGCTGTTCTTCTGTTAATTGTTTATTAAAGTCTGTTAATGCACCTTTTGAAGCCATTTGACTTGCCAATTCAGTATTTAAATTGACAACATCCGGTGCTTGCTTACTCGCAATGCTTGTTAACAATTTATTTTGGATTGCGTCATACGGGAAGTCTTTCCAATCAATTTTTACACCTGGATTCTCTGACTCATAATTAGCTATTAAATCATTAAAGTAATCATTAAATGTCGGTTGAAGAGAAATCGTCCAAAACTCGACAGTCGTTGTTTCCTCCTTCTTTTCTTTCGGAGGATCAACTTCCTTTTCCTTTACAGTTTCTTTTGTATTATTACACGCAGCTAAGGTACCTAAAACTAAAATAAACATCATTGATACAAACAGTAATTTTTTTAGTCCACTCATAACTTTCTCACCCCATTATTTTTATACATTTCTACTAATCCCCCTATATTTTTTAAACACCACTCTAAAGCGCTTACAAGTAAGTGTTACTGTTAAGTTATGCCTTGTTAGGATATTTAATCCATAATTAATCTAGAAATATTTAAAACTCATACTATTCAATTGATATGAAGAATCCTTTTCTATACAACCTCTTTCAAACTTGAGAAAAAAGCTATATAAACTTTAAATACTATGATGGAAGAAGTAATGGTTGAATTAGTCGATGGTGGTCTTCTCATTAAACCAGTTCATAAAATCCCTGATGATTTGCAGAGCAGTTGTTGGCGATTTAATTGAAAAAGGATTCAGCGGACAAAATTTATTGAAGAAATTTAAAGGAGCGACAATTAATACTGGATGGACAACTTTTCGTGCGGTAAATGATGATGACGCTATATAAAAGAAAAAACTTATATTAAACGTGAAGGCGCGATTTCAATGAATGATGCAGTGGTATAAAACAGAAGAACAAATCTTACATCAAGTTGAGCGTGGTGTAATGTTACATGCCATTTTTGTAGGTAATCACCCATTTAGTGATGGCAATGGCCGCACAGCACACCTCTTACTCAACTTAGAATTGATGAAGGATGGATTCCCACAGGTTGATCTAGTAGAAATAATCAAATTTCATCAGGAACTTTATTAAGGAAATACTGGATGGTTTTGGTTAATCAATACGTGTGTTAAAAATATCATTATTACTTTTCCGCGCATTGTTTCAATGCCATCATTTGTTTCTCTAAGCCCTTTTTCATAAATATACGAAATAGAATACTTAAGATTTTTCCTGAAACCGTTTTAGGTGTTACTTCTTCTGCAATATAAAGAATACTGGAATGAGCACTAATTTCTTTAAGGCTATACGAAACATTAATTAAGAAAGAAGGATGATCCATTTGAATACTTAAATTATTATTTTTTGTGTACGCAGTAACTTGCCCTTCATATTCTTGAATACGGTTTCCTTCTTTTAACTTTTGCTTAAACTTAACTCCAACAGGATTACTACTATCAAAATCCGTTACATATTCCGTTCCTTCTAATCCTGTCATCCATTCTTTTTGTTTATCATTATCTTCTAAATATGAGAAAACTACCTCAATAGGGGCTTGTATCTCAATTTGACTTGTTATTAACAATGTTTTGTTCCTCCAATTAGCGGCAGTGATCAAATATATTCTGCACAGGTTGTAAAAATCAATAAAACTTGTGTTCTCTTATTACACATGACTCTTTTTGTCTTTTTGTTTATTTCTAACAAATGTATAAACATTTAAAATGACACCTATAACAAACATGATAATTGCATTTAATGCAATTATCAATATCATAAATGCTCCTGCAAAAGGAATTGTTTCGTCTTCTGATTCTAATTCAAGGCTCAAGATGTCGCCTACTCAAACCTTAAATATATAGAGCCATAGACGATTATCTGAACTAGTAGCGCCATACTAATTGCAGATACCTATATAGCTACTTTTAATCTATTTTAAATCCAAAGATATACACTTCTTCTTTTACACCAGTGCCATATCCCGTTGTTACTATTATGATTAATTTCTTGTTTGACTAAAGCCCCCATTCGTTGAACAAGGGCAATACAATATTTCTTAGTTAACGTACTTCAACTACAAATGTATAGGACAATTCACCATTTGACCATTTTGCTAATACCTCATAGATATATTCACCTTTTGCATTACCTCCATCATTTATTGAGTACGCTTAATCAACAGACTGAGGTTCAATACAAGCGGTTTTGGATATGATACATCTTATAAACATCATTTAACTTGGAGACTTTTTTACAATGCCATATAGTGTCGATGTAGATAAATTTTCTGATGTAAGGAGGCAAACCAATGCATAAAGTTTTCACTATTTTCAAACGTGATGTTCGTAACATCTCGACAAACTGGGTGGCTGCCATCTTAATTGGCGGCTTAATTTTCTTGCCTTCTTTGTACGCATGGCTTAATATTTACGCTTCTTCAGATCCTTATAGCAGGACCGATAAATTACCCGTTGCTATTGTAAACGAAGATAAAGCAGTCGATTTACAAGGTAAACATATTGACACGGGTGCACAAATCGTCTCGGCACTAAAGGAAAATCCATCGATGGAATGGCATTTTGTATCTCGGCAAGAAGCGATGGAAGGTGTTGAATTTGGAGATTATTTTGCCGTCATGATACTTCCCACTAATTTGTCGGAACAACTCGCTTCAGTTGTGTCTGGTGAACCTAAAAAAGCTGAAATCGAATACTATGTAAATGAAAAATTAAACTCCATTGCACCAAAAATCACTGAAAAAGGGGCAACGGTCATTGTCGATAAAGTAAATAGCCAATTCGTTTCTACTGTAAATGGCGTCATATTTGATTTACTGAATACACTTGGTCTTGAATTAGAAAAAAACTTGCCCGATATTAAAAAATTCGAGAATTACGTATTTGACGCTGAAAAAAGCTTACCTGAGATTAATGATTTATTGAAACGCGGATTGAAAGATGCGACAGATGCCCAAGCAATCATTCAACTAGCTGAGGGGAAATTACCACAAGCAAAACAAATTACAGAAGAAGGACTTGGCCAAATCAATAACACTGTTGGCTACCTAACAACTGCCGAAGAAAAACTAGACGAATTATCTCCAAAAATCAAAGCCGATTTAAAAAAAGTCAGTGAAATTTCAAATGAAGCAAATGACTTTTTGAAACAATTACAAGGCATGCAATTAGATTTCACAGAACTTGACAAGGCAAAAAAAGCGCTTGATTATCGGATGACTGAAAGTATCAATACGGTGGATGGCATCAAGCAAGACCTCGTTCAATTGCAAGGTTTAGTGCAACAGCTACCAAAACAGGGGGATAAATCTGATGAAAACCTATCAAATGATGCGGACAAAGAACAGGGAAGTAAAATCGGACCAACACCATCACTCTCTTCACTTAACTTAGCCGGTAAACTAGACGACGCGATTACGAAAACAGATAATCTAAAAAATCTATTACAAGAGGCACAAACGAATGCACGGACAGTAAACGATGCCGTTAATGGAAAAGCAGTTGAATTACATCAAGCTATTGACGATATACAAAATATCGCAGCCAATACATCCGTTGAAATAGATCAATTTATGAAGGAGTATGTCGCTACGATTGAACCAACCGTCAAGAAAGAAATCGCGAATGCTAAAGGAACAATAGGAAAAGCAAAAAAATTACTAGTGGAAATTCAATCTACGTTACCAAAAGTGGGGGAAATTCTTGGCACCTCCAATCATGACTTGACAGAGGCGAAAAAAACGATTGCAAAAGCGATTGCAGAGTATCCTTATATATCTGAAAAAGTGAATCAATTAGCGGCCAAGATTCGAACTATCCAAGGAGAAATTGATATTAATGAAATCATTCAGTTACTGCAAAATGATCCAAATGCCGAAAAAAGTTTCTTTGAAGAACCTATTCAATTAAAGGAAAACAGCTTATTCCCCATTGATAATTACGGGACAGGTATGACCCCATTTTATACTGTGCTTTCTTTATGGGTCGGCTGTCTATTGCTGATTTCATTGCTCTCGACCGATTTGCATGCCGAAGAGTATTCAGCTCGGCAGGTCTATTTCGGTAGGTTGTTAACATTTAGCGTCATCGGACTGTTACAAACACTTATCGTTGTAGGTGGCGTTCTTCTGTTACTCAATGTTCATATACGCGAACCTTTTTGGTTTATCATTTTTGGATTGCTCATTAGCGTTGTGTTTATGTCCATTGTGTACACCCTCGTTTCTGTCTTTGGGGATGTTGGAAAAGCGATGGCGATTGTTATGCTTGTCTTACAAATCGCAGGTTCTGGTGGAACGTATCCAGTGATGCTACTCCCCGATTTTTTCGGAGCAATTAGCCCATTCCTACCGTTCACGTATGCTATTGATATCATGCGTGAATCAACCGGCGGAATCGTTTGGGAACGCGCAGCAAAAGATCTCACTTTTCTCGCGATCTATGCAATCATTTTCATCGCGTTTGGCGCATTACTAAAAGAACGTATAAATAAATGGACTCATCAACTACTGAAAAAATCAAAGGAAGTGGACATTTTTCATTAAAAAGTACCTCTGTAAGCAAACATTTACCCTCATGCGATAGTCTTCAACATTGGTTTGTAAAAATTTATGATATGTACCTTCGGTTATCGTATGGGGAGTATTGTTTGATCAGTAGGAAATCTATATGGATAATATATATTGAATTAAGTGCCTTTTTGAATAACCTGCACCGGATGCAATTAATTTTAACAATACAAATGAAAAAGCTGTGCTGGGAAATCGCAATAAAAATTGGATTTCCCAGCATAGCTTTTTTAATAATCAAACAATCGCTAACTACGCCACCGTTTCACAATTTGGTGGGTTTAAGGTATTGACTAGATCCTTCCATTAAGAAAGCTAGTATTTATGCTTAAGTAGATAGACGGGGTTAATTCCCTCCCTATTTATAAATTGTTGTATAACCATTAATTTATAAACTAACACCAACCTCACAGCCGCTTCACAATGCGTCGAGTGTATAGTGGTAAATGCATGGGTTTTGGTGGGTTTAATTACCCCCGCCAACTTCCATTTTTATGAAGTTTTTAGAGTGCTATAAATAGGTACCCCCATGAAACGTTGCTATTTCAATTTAAGCTAGTGCCATTTTAAATCATTTGTTTTCGCCTTTTGAATGTCATACTTTATTTTTAGAAACTTCAGTCCGAAAATTTTCATTTCATGTAAAGCAGTTAATTGTGTTTCTGTCGTTGCCTGAATTGTAAAATGTTCAGAAAGAGGCAGTTTAATGATAAATTTATGAAAAGCTAAATAAATCCCCGCATCACCTGCAGCTTGAGTCGTTAAATAAAGCTTGCCATCTTCCACATGCAAATATAAAATACCGATCATCGTAGAAAAAGGAAGTGGTAATGCGATGTTCATATATGTATGATCTGTAGTATGCTTCGAATAAATGGCTGTGAAAACTGTTTTCTCATTAATTGTTCGGATCCATGCTCTTGGATTTTCTCTGCTATCCATTGTCGCATCTACTGTAACAATTTTTCCAGTCATCTCAATCTTTCTACTTGATAACGGCAAATTAATTTGTTGCGTTAGCGTGCTGATTCCTTTATAAAACAAAGCAAATGGCCAAAACCACGGCTGCCATCTTACACTTGCAAAAAGTCGATATTCATTCGTATGCTCATAAAAATGCTTAATTGCTTTATGCATCTTCTCAGTGCTTACAAAATCACTCATATCATCCACTAATCCTTGATACGGTTCATTTTTTGTTTTTAGTTGCCCTCTAATTTGACTTACAGGAAACGTAAATGAACACTGGTTTGTCGTTGGTGTATAAATGAGCCAGCCTATAATTGTGAATCCACCAAAAAATAGACAATTCGTAAAGCCATGGAATGTAAGCATATTAGGTATATCGACAATGGATTGCCCTGTAAAACTTCCGTACGCATAAAGAACGGACCAAAGTATTGAAAAGCAAACAGCTGCAATCGAAAGTCGAATCATTCCTCCTTGCAAACGATGAAATTTCGTTCGTAATGTGACAAAAAATAAAACGTAAATCGCAATAATATATAAAATGGCAGATACTATTTCAATCGTAGTGGATAACGTAATGCCAATTGCCATTAAAATCGGTCCTGATGCAATTACAACAACAATCGGTTTGTACAGCTTGCTTGTTGTAACTCGACCAATAAAACCGACAGAAATACATAATAGAAACGCCGAATAGTGAAAATGAATGGCGGTTAACCAAGTAATAAGTGGTGTAAATCCAGTATCAATTCCTGCAATATACGCAAAAAACCAAACACCGCCAATGACTAAATACATCAATCCGATATCAATTACAATTTCAGCTGTATTCGTAAACCCTCGTTGTAAAAAACGGCGCATGCCAATCCAGCTAATCAATGCTGTTGCTACTAAATAAAGCCCTGCCCCAGTAATCGATAGTACCTCGTTTATGTTAAACACGACCAGTGTGACCCCTAGCATTCCAATGGCTATTATTACCTTCTCACTTGTTTTTAACTCGACGATACATTGAAGTAGTAATGGCACAAATAAAAGTTGCGCAACTGTTAAATAAATAAAAAAATCAACATGATTAATCGGTATCAAAGTGATGATAAAAAGACTGATTCCAAGTAATGATAACGGACTATATAGCTTTTTTAAATTGTCCTGCATACATCATAAGCCTCCCTAGCAATGGATTATGAATTGATACATGAATGGTGTATACATCACGTTCATCATCATATGCTTCCTCTACAAGCACTCGCCCTTCCAATAATTTCGGCATAGGTATTTCTAGCTTGCCTAATACAAACCGTTGCACACCTGACCGAATGATTAAACGCCCTTCCTTAGACACCGAAAAATGCAAATCGGAGTAAAACAATGACGGTGATCCTAAATAATCTTTTACAATTTTCTTCTCTGTATCAATCGTCATTTTTGCATCAAATCGACGCACGATATCTCCAAAATAAAATGCTCGCTCCCATTCAACTTCATACTCATTATTCGGTAAAACGGTACATGTGTTGCGAATCGAAAATGGAATTTGTTCACCTGATTCAGGAAATAAGAAATTTACTTTAGTAGCGAGCGAATAAAAAGGCGTTAAAATTTTTGCGCCCGATTGGATTTTTTGCATAATACCCGTTGCTACAAAAGGTTCTTCCAAAGGCAATAAATAGCGTTCTTGTAATTTTGGATGTAGCTTTTGAAAATCATCACCTAATAATTTTTGGTAAATCATTTACTCACCGCGCTTTCTTTTACAGCTCTTGGCAGTTGGAATGTTTTGATGTAATACAAAACCAATAATGGATAATACGAATAAAGCTATATTTAATGTCAACACATTAAAGGGACCTGTTAACGTTGCACTACTTGCTGCAACTGCACTAATCAATAACATTGGAAATAAAGCAATTTGAAGAATGTATAATGGGCGCTTATTTATAGGCATGAGCCAGATTAAACTAAACAGTATTTCGGCAACCCCAATTCCTTGTACCACTAATTGTGCGGCAGTACCTTTTATTCCACTAATCGCTGAAAAAAGGGCGACTTCTTCTGGATGAACAACGATTAATTTAGGGACGAGCCCTTGATAAAACCAAATAAAGAAAAATAATACCGAAATAAGGATCGACAAAAAGAAGCGGCGATACTGAAGTGCTGGCGGTTCTCCCGTATCAATCCATCTCTTTAGTACATCAAAGCTAAGTGCTGTCGCCCACCCTATAAGTGGTCTGAAAACAACGTCTAAAGCCTGCCCTACTTTGCCATATCGTGCATCATAGTCATATTGCGTCAGGAAAGTTAATTGATCCCCCTTTGGTACATACTTCCAGTAACCTTTCCCCTGTACGATTGGCGATATTTTTTGTTCGGTTCCAAAGTGCAATGATGACGTTCTCGAGCCATTCTGTTTATGATGAGTTCCCTTACTTTCACCCCAGCCCTCGACAGAAATAAACGGTATTACATTTGTTTTATATGTAAAAGTTTGTGGTGAATCCTCCGCTTTTTTTGGAATGTAGTTAATTTCCGAAAATCGCAAATCCCACTGCTCGTGTAATTTTGGATTTTGTGTATATTCCCAAACCGTATCAATGGGCGCATTCATATTTATTTCCACATATATGGGTTTTTGTTTCACCTTTAATACCCCATTTCTCAAATTAAATTTTCTCATTTTAGAACCCTAAATTCAACACATCCCCCTCAATTATACCCTCCAGTAAAATCAACTATAAAGCTCGTTATCAAATTTTATATATGAAGCGATTGAACCTTGATATTATTTAAATATGTCTTTATATAAGGATAAAAGTACAAAATCACTCATATTACTTGGTGCTTTTTTAAGCATGACATTGATTGCCTCTATTTTACTGTCCCTCTTTAATCTCTTTCATTAAAAATTACCACTTCGAAAAAAGTATTAGTTGGAGTTATTATTTTAAATGCGCCTCAACTAAATCTGTCAGTCTTTCTTCAGCAAAATAAAAACCATAGAGCGATTTCCCTTTTTCAATTTGAGCGCGGTGTTCAGCTAGCTTTTTTGTCGCCAACGCTTCATTACCAGCTAGCTTTGCAATCATCCATTCACTGCGCTTATAACTAACCGGCTCAACCGGCATCATCATACGATGTAGCTCTCGCAATTGCTCTACCGTTACTCGTCCTTGCATTACCAAATCTAGTTGCTTTACATGCGTTATAAATTGCAACATCATTTTATTTTTCTTCGTCACTGGCAGTGTTTTATAAGCCGCAATCTCTTGCGATGCAGCCTCAAACCCACATGTAAGTAAATCATAATAAAACAGTAAGTAGCTATTGCTTATATTGCCTTCAGCCGCCTGTGCTGTTCTTGTCTGCTCAACTAAATGACTTGACCATGAAGTCGGATGCGCTGGTGACATCATTTCCTTCATTAATAATATCGAGCTAACAAGCTGTTCCTTGTTCGCACCATTTGCGAGTAGATCTAGCATGACACGCCCATCTGATTTAAACCCGCCTTTAAATGGAAGGGCTGTTACAATAAAAATCCCCAAATTCAGAAAACCGAATAACTCTATCCATTGTAAATCAAACAGAAAACCGAAAATAAATAATCCAATACTAACTAAAAGAGAAATAATGGGCCCGCCTGCTGCAAACCAAAAATGCTGACGACTAATTGTTTGTAAATCGTCCGTCTTCGGTGAGCAACTTGCTATACCACCGAAAAATGCCCAGCTTTTATTCGCACTTATTTTGCCGCGCTCAATCGTAATCGGTCCTGCTGTTAAAAAGTTAAATTGATACCCTGCCACAACACCAAATACGACATGCCCTAGCTCATGAATGAAAAACGTTACAATTGCTAGCAAAGCAAATCCACCAATTTCTTGCATGGTCTCTGCCTGATCCGTAAACTGAAGAGCTAGTATAACAAGTGCAAACAAAACAGTTGCACCTAATGGACTTTTCCAAAATTGCATAGCTATTCCCCCTATTGTAATCGTAAACGACGATATGTTAATGCAATATACATACTGATACATGGAACCATTAACATTAAAGAAACTACAAATACCACTTCAAACACTACGCTCATTGCCCCACCTGTGAACAACATCAATACATAAGTAATTACTGTGAAACATACTGTCATCCAAATAGCAGGCATAATCGAATTTTGTAGACGCAACAGCTTTTCCGCCTTCGTTTCCCTGTCCGAATAAATCGGCTCGGTCCCAACTGGTGCCTTAAATAAATGCGTATTATAACTTGTACAAACATGCTCCCAGCCGGCGTACTCAAACATCGCAAAATATTCATCTTCATCGCCTTTTGCTAAATGATGGATGTCGATACTAAAGTCGACTAATTCTGGCTCCCCTTTTTCTAACTCATAGCCCATTCCCCTATAACGCTTGACGTTCCAACCTTTACTAGCAAACTTTTTTAATCGCTTTAAATCACTGTTCTCTGAAAATGCAATGCCACCTGATGTGAAATATTTCGTTTTAGTCATGCGAATCTTCCCCCTGTAGTCCGATTTGTGCAAAGTGAATCATTTTTTGCCGTCGTACCAGATCATGATGTAGCACCGAGCGTCCTTTATCCGTCAATGTGTACACCTTTCGACGCGAATCACTCTCGTCATAGGGCACAATATATTCCTCGCCTATTAACTTTTTAATATTCGTATAAAGCGATGCTGGGCCAATTTTTACTTCGCCCCCTGTTAGCTCTTCAATTTCACTCATTACCGCGTAACCATGCTTCGGCTGTGCAAAAGCTGCCATAATATAAAAAACGGAATCCGTTAGCTGCACGAAAGATTTCATATTTTGTTACCTCCTTATATCACTTTATGATATATCTAAAACTAATATATCACAAAGTGATATAGTGTCAATGAAATTTCTAAATAATTGGATTTAAAACAAATCATGGGATCCCAACAAATAAGGATGGAATAAGATTTCAAAAATTTGATGATAATAATTCACAATTTCATTATGTTCAACCAAACAATATGCTATATAATGGTTCGGTCTGATAGTATAAAATGGTTGTGTATTTAAAATTTCAAAATTTTTTATATGATGGATTCGATTAAATGGATACAATTGCTTTTGAGTTTTTTTGCACCTACAGCAATTTTCCCGCCTGAAAATATAATAGTAAAGTTGGTAATAGCTGTAGAGAAAGACTAGTCAACAGTGGCGTTAATGACGTAGTAATTGATCCGAACGCTGAAGGTTATTTTAGTTCCGTGTGGAGTTGGAGATATGTATGCGGATGGTTCCGATTCGATTAATGGGCATGATTTTAATAAAAATTAGACACTAAAGGATTCAGAAAAACTGGAGGATCTTTTAAAGAAGAAGTTTTAACTTGTTTAGTTGGACATTATTCGCTGCATACTCTTTGCACCCATTATAATGACTAATCCTTCTATACTTTTATAAAACTGAGGAGGATAGGTATATGAAGCAACGCAAATTCCTAATTATGATTTTATCAATTATTTCAGTAATGTGGATAATGCATACACTAACAAAGAATTTTGTAGTTGATCCAAGTTTTCGGGGATTCCTATCAAAAAAAGATGAACTTCTTTCTAATCAAATGCTATGGTTATTGATGATACGAGTTCATATTATTCTTGCGATAATTACACTCCTTACAGGACCTCTCGGAATAATTAAGCGATTACGTTTGAAATTCTTAACATTTCATCGATGGAATGGTCGAGTCTATGTTTTATCTATTGTGTTAAACTTTATTCCCGGTTTATACGTTTCTTTCTTTGCGACAGGTGGCTGGCCAAGTACAATAGGGTTTCTTACCTTAAATACACTATGGCTTATAACAACAATATTCGCTTATATATACATAAAAAGAAAAGACGTCTTACGGCATAGTCAATGGATCACTAGAAGTTTCTTTCTATCCTTTTCCAATATGACTATTTATATCATTGTCGCAATTACACATAGTGGATTAGATCTTTCCTACAGTCTTTCATATACAATCGCTGTATGGCTTTGCTGGATTTTCAATTTAGCAATAGCAGAAATTGTGATTAGAAAAAAATACTTATATGATATTAAATAACTACGAGCCTTTTTAACATTTTAATTTGGAGTAAAAGGTCTCTTAGATCCTTTAAGACCATTAAACATTCCTTAATATTGTTAAAATTGGGGTAATCGTTTTGAAAATATGCTTATCGCTGAAAGTCCGCATTTTCTTGACGCTACCCCTAATTTCTTTCATCCCCCATTTTTCTACCTCTAGATTTAGTGCATAACGCCAATATTTAATACAGTTTATTCTATTTCCTACTTAAAATAAACTGCACTGTTAGTTCAATAACCTCAATGAAAAAGAACGGATTCCACCGCTTGAAATCCGTTCTTCTTTCATTCTTTATATTAGCTCTATCCCGTGACCACTTCACAATGCGTTGAGATAAAAACACCCATAATGGATAATTTTCCACTGTGGGTTATTTCTTATCATTTTTAATATCACGAATAATCCATTGTACTGCCTCTTTTAAATTTGGATACACTGCATTTGCTAATGGATCACTCTCACCTATAAAAACGGTTCTTGTACCTGCTTTTTTACCTGCCTGAATATCCGTATCAGTATCTCCAACCATATATGATTTTTCAAGATCAATTTTGTGTTTTTCTCCTAAATCTAAAATCATTTTGCTATTAGGTTTTCTACATTCACACCCAGCCTTTGGTTTATGCGGACAATAGGCAATCTCATGAATCGTTGCTCCCTTTTTCTCCAGTTCAGCCACCATATAGTCATGAATTTTATGTAACTGCTTTTCCTTCATATAACCTAATCCAATTCCACCTTGATTTGTTACGACAAACACAAAATCAAAATACTCATTTAAACTTTTAATTGCTTCTTCTACACCAGGTAAAAAATAAAATTGATTCGGTTCGTTTACAAATTTCACTCGATCAGTTATTACTTCATTTATTACTCCATCTCGATCTAAAAAAACTGCCCTTTTCAATCCAATCACACCCTTAATTTTTAACATTACTTTTATTATGTGAAAAATTAAAGGATATAAGCAGTCTTATTTCAGATGTCCACTAATTTCCATAATGAAATCAATCCGTTAAAAAAAATTTTAAAATATTTCTTTCATTTTCTTATATCTTTTTTGTGAAAAACTTCAATTTTACTTCAACTACAATTATTTCAATAAGTGCAACTAACCATACAAATAGAAGACTTTAAAATTTGTTATAGATTTCCTTTAATAACATTCTAGTAGATTAATTGCCCCTTCTAATACCTAATTAACCTTCTCTCTACAACCCAACTGCTCCATCAATAAATTCATTCCTTATGCATTTACCCTTCGGTAATAGAAGTACCATGTTAAGTTGGATGGTATACTGATCTTCAATTGATTGGAAACAAAACAGCAGTAAATCACCAGATGAGTATTTAGAAAATCAAGTTTGATAATTAGGCATCTATTAAAGAATGAAATATCATAATGTAATTTAAAAAGCGTTATTTTATTGGGGTAACGCTTTTATTCTACAGCTACTACCCTATTTCAATAGTTGAATATGAATTATTTTATAAATTGTTATTCCATTAAATGGCCCGATTGTTAAACAAAAGTTAAACAACGATCTTCAACTAATTGCTGCGTTAGTGCAATATGAAAATAGTTCTTTCTATTACGTGATTAGATATTTTTCTTTGAAAATTGGACTTAATTCACTCCACACATCAAATTTATTACCATCTAAATCAAAGAAAACAAAGTTCCTACCAGAGTGTCCTCTGTTTTCAATTCCTCCAACTCTTATCTCTTTAACAATAAAATCTCTATGAATTGCCTTAAATGCAGTTAGTCCATTAACTTCAAATGTTATAGAAAAACGTTTTATACCATAACAATCATAGAAGTTAGAACTTTGATTTTCTTTAGATTTAACAAGAAAAATACTTTGGTTTGCAAAATTAAGTATTGCTTTGTCTTCGTCTTTATAGCTTAACTCTGCCCCCAATTTGTTTACATACCATTCAGAAGAATTTTCTACATTAGTTACTGGAATATAGGTAGTTCCTACCCTTAGCAACTTTTCGCTCATTTTATCGACTCCTTCTAATATCCCTTTTTTCTTATTGAACTAAACTGCCCTGTTAGCCATCCATGTAGAGCAAAACCAGCGCTACACCACAGAGAATGAAAGATTATGACGTTCTTTCATGAGAGTTCAATAAAGAAAAAAAGGCTGCATATACAACTCAATGTTCTTCAAGTAAAGCCCCCATTACTTAAATAAGTTATAAATTATTAATTCTGATTCTTCATAGCCCTTGTTACAATACGGGACACTAAATAACCCATACCCCCAAGCCCTAAAATGCCTACTATAATAAGCAAAGGAGTTTGTTCAGCATACAGCATACCTACGACAAATAAGATAAAACACAGTATTATTCCAACAATACTGAACATGGTGTTTTGTTTAAAACCCAATAATTTTACCCCCTTTATATTTTGCACATCATTTTAAACTAAACTGCGCTGTTAGTTCAATTACTTCAACAAAAATATCTTTAATCCTTTTTTATTATACTAACTCCAACCAAACCACCGCTTCACAGTGTGTTTTAAGTGTGAACATATTATAGAATCTAATTTTGGTGTTGAGCAAAAAAGGTGACTACAAAAAAACGAATTATCCTAATGTGAAAATACACCCTTTCATCGAGCTCGAAAGGATGCGTTTTTCATATATTGTTCGTAGATTTTTCAGAGTAATAGCTATTCCTTATTCATCCAAATTCCCTTTAACCGTACTATAAACTACTTTCCATACTCCATCTTCCTTTTTCATTGGAAGTTGGTAAATAATTTCTTTTGAAAATTCGTCGGTCCAACGTATTTTTTGATCATCCGCTGTTAACTGTGCTTTTCCTGCCGCATAAATTTCAAATAATAGGCGTTGCTTCATTGATTTTGTAACTGCTTTATTAGTCAGCTGAATCCACGTATCATAATCCATTAACTCCTCACTTTGAGCAAACAACGCATACATCGCCTTATAATCTTCCAAATAATTCGCATATAAATACAATTTCGCTACCGTTTGTGGGGCTATGTCTTGTAACAACGGCTTGATCGCATCCTCGTTAAAATTAGCGGAATCCATCCCCTGCACAATTTGCTGAAATTCATTAAATAACGCTAATTCCTGCTCGGTCATCGTATTGGTCACATTGTCTAAATCATAACCGAGTACCTTGCCTTTAATGTCATACTTGGAAACCATCCCGCGCAGTCCATCACTTGCCCAGTGGTCTGGATAAACCATCACTTCATCACGGTTCGGACTGCCGTAAGACTCATAATTTTTTTTATAAATACCCGTATCTCCATCAAAATTGGCGTGCATATAAAAAGGCTGCGGTGTGTTAAATTTATGCCAAACTAATGTATTTTCAATTAACGTAACTTCCGTCGGATTATCCATAATAATTCGTGTCACTTCAAGCTCCCCATCGCGCTCAATGACAATAACATCACCTATTCGATATTGATTTCCCGCATAATAATACGGATCAATGAGTAGCGGAAATTTATTATATTCCTCATTTCCTCGGAGCATCGTATCCCCTTTATAATCAAGAGTTTGCTCCTCACGATTTCCCTCGATTGCAGGCACATAAACCGAAGTATTCGTATAGTATTCCGCCAAATGCTGTCGTTTCCCATCTGATTGTGCATAGACTGGAGTATGCTTGGAATTCGCTGCTCCGAACCATACACGCAGCCCATCCTTCGCTTCTACAATCTTAGCTTCTTCATCGCCAATAAAGATTTTTTCCGTTGATTCGTCTTGAATAAGACCAACTTTATAAGGTAAATTATTTAATTCAAAGTCATCCCAATGATTCAAGTTTGATGTAAATAAAACGGTATGCTCCTCAAATTCCCAGTTGTTATTTATAAATTTTGCTCGTTGGAAATGAATCGTATCCCCTCCATGCTCTATATCCTTTACAATGAAAAACCCGTCATTGTTTATCGTAAAAGGAACTTCTGTATAGAGTACTTCAACATTGTTCATTTGCCATTGTTGCTTAAATGCTTCCACTAGCGATTCCTCTGAAAACTTTTGATTTAATTCCGTCGTTTGCGCGGGCAGTTGCTGAGCTGGGGGTACAGTTAATAAGAATGAGCCTATTCCAATCGCTGCTGTCACAACAATTGCTGGCAACCATTGCTGTTTTTTGCGTTTTTCCTTTGCATGAACGCCTTCAATAACCGCGCGTTTTTGCCCATCACTTAGCTTACGTTCACAAAAGATTTTCTCACGTTCTTTTTGGAATTTATTCATTTAAAAGTTCCTCCCACCCCAACGTTTCGACGCGCACCTTTAACATTTCACGTGCCCGGCGCAATCTTGTTTTTACGGTGTTTTCTGAAATACTTAGTAGCCCAGCCATTTCGATCGTCGTCATGTCTTCATAATAAAAAAGAACAATACTTTCACGATATTTTATAGGTAGCTGTAGCACGTGCTTCATTAATTCACTGTGCTCGATTTGCGCCTCAAATTCATAGGAATGCGTCTGTTTTTGCCCAAATAATTTGCCTAGTGTTCGCTTTCGTGATGCCCAGCTACGCAAATAATCGGTGCATTTATGTATGGTGATTTTCGTTAAATATGTTTTGATGCTCGCCCTACCTTCAAAGCTTGCATAGGACTTAAAATATTGAATGAATGATTCCTGAACAATATCCTCCGCAGCCACCCAGTCTTTGACATACATAAAACTGACTTGCAGCAAATACGGGCTATAGATATCCATCAAATCATGCATTTCCTCATTCGTTAACATAACGCACCTCCTTTTTTCACTACTTAGACGGAAGTAGTTGTTAATTTAGTTTCATGAAAATAAATGCTATTTTTAATTTAGAAGAAGTGCATAAAAAAAGACCTCTATAATGAGGCCAATTTTATCAGTTATTAGCCCATTCGTTAATAAACAGCTCATCAACCGTGGTAATAAGTACAGAAGCGATACTAAAGGCTAATTGTAAAGTTGGATCATATTTATCATTTTCAATCGCATTAATCGTTTGCCTTGTAACATTACAAAGTTTAGCGAGCTCCTC
Source organism: Solibacillus cecembensis (assembly GCF_050272495.1). NCBI lineage: Bacteria > Bacillati > Bacillota > Bacilli > Caryophanales > Caryophanaceae > Solibacillus > Solibacillus cecembensis. The sequence goes on from NZ_JBNNMF010000017.1 coordinate 29,031, forward strand.
TTGTGACAACTTTGCAGACTTTCTTAATTCCTTAATATTATTCTTCAATTAACCACCATATTTCTTCTTTAATAATAGTAAAGCAAGTAAATATATAACTGAAATTACCACAAGAAAGGGTACCGGATCAATCCCATCGTAGGAAGTATCAGTCCAAAAAGTTAGATAAACGCTTTCAATAATTTCAATTAATAGCATACCAATTACCACCGTAAAAGCATATGACTGAGCTTTCATTCGAATAGAGTTAGTCCTTTCATCCCCCAATTTAGGCAATGACGCGAGCGTAATAATTATTAGCAGGACACAAATTGCTAAAACAGCAAAAAGCAAAACAGCGATCCAATCCATACTTCCAGCCTCCTTATTTTCTTGAAATGTCAAAAGTATTTGACAACTCAACTGTAAACATCTCCCTTTCAAATGTCAAATTTATTTTACATAATAAACGTATAAAAAATCAAAAAAGGGGGTTCACCATATTGATGAACCCCCTTTTTAAAATTTCGACTAAGCTTCCAGATATAGCATTTTTTTCTCGTGACGGTAGCCTTGAATGGCCTTGAAATAAAAGTAGACACAAAAAATACTGAGCACAAAATTGATGCTGGTTAAAATCGTAAAAAAATTCCATTCCAAAAACAATCCATTTATCTGAAATTGTGTGTAGAAATTAAATCCATTTACCAATAATAAAAACCCAAAAATTATTGTCGACATTTTTAAATTACGTTTCATTCCTTGCAGTCTCTCTTCCAAAACATACGTAATTTTAGGTTCTGGCTCCACCGCATTGTAAGGCATCCCCCAAATGCTGCTATTCCAGTAGGATGTATTCGATGTATGTTTTAGTTGCCAGCCCATCTCTTGATGAAGCTGATAATAGGAGCTGTTCACCGAATTCTCATACAAAATTTCATAGCTAATTTTTTCACTCGTTCTCGGTACAAAATAAAAAAATATGTTTGATGCACGCTCTAATTCATAACCTTCTTCAAATAATTGATTGAGCCACTTTTTTGTATAGTACGGCTGATAAAACCAACCAATGCGCAATTTTCTCTTCGCTTTTATACGCCGCTGACTCATCGGCAAACCCAAATATTTTTTCTCCTTTTTACGGAAATAGGAGTAAACGGCCCAAACACTGCCCAATTGAAACGCATGCATCGCAAAAAACGCTAATAATATCATCTGAAAGGATACTCTACCCGATAACATAGTCATCATCAATAACGGCAAAATAATAATTGGAATAAGGAATGATAGCAGGATTGATAATACTAAAAAGCGTGTACGCAAACGTTTAAATGCTTTTTCTCGTGACGGGAATATTGTTGCTTGCTCTGATGATAATAATGTCCATTTCTTTTTTCGCCAAATAAACTCCCAGTCCGCTTGTGTTAATCGCTCTACGTCTGAGGCATAATCAAGTAAGTACGTGCACTGCTTTTTTCCACCTTCCTCAAACTCATATTGACTCAAATAATTTAACCGTGTAACATGCTGTCCTTTACTCGCCATGTCACTTAGCCATTGTTCCGTTTCCTCAATTCGGTAACTCCAAAACGGTCGCCATTTTTTCATTCCTTGCCCTCCTCGAATTGAATAATATGGTCATATAATTCTTTAATTCGCTTCATTTCCTGCTGTAAAATTTGTTGCCCTAATGTGGTCATTTCATAAATCGTTTTGCGCTCTTCATCCGAAAAGAGAACGATGAGCCCATCAGTTTGCATTTTCATGAGCGTGCCATAAATTGTGCCCGATCCAAGCTTTAGTCGTCCATTTGTGAGCGTTTCAATATTTTTTATAATGCCGTAGCCGTGTCGTGGCTCTGTTAGTGAAAAGAGTATATAGAAGGCCGTTTCTGTCATCGGATGATATTTTTTAAAGATTTTGTCCATAAGCCCCTCCTCTACTTCGTACCTCGACTATATCACGATGCGACATATTAATTCAATAATTTTCCACAAATTATTACTTCTCCATTGCAATGTAACCATACTTTCCATTACGATAAATGAAACATCGATGGGCAGTCTGTGCTCACTGATCAAAATAAGTAGGTGGCTAAAATGACACAAATATTAATTATTGAAGATGAACAGCAAATTGCACGCGTACTGCAATTAGAGCTTGGCTTTGAAGGCTATGAAACAACGATTGCGCACACAGGAACAGCTGGTTTATTGGCATTTCATGAAGGAAATTTCGAATTAATTTTATTAGATATTATGTTGCCTGAATTAAATGGACTTGAGGTATTGAAGCGCATTCGTAAACACAATGAAACGATTCCGGTCATTTTATTGACAGCTAAAGGTGAAATTCAAGATAAAGTAACTGGTCTTGATTACGGAGCAAATGATTATATGACAAAGCCGTTTGAATTTGATGAGTTACTTGCCCGAATTCGTGTGGCGCTGAGGTTTTCACTTAAATCGGCTGCTCCAGAAATACCGACGCATACATACGAATTTGCTGGCTTAACATTAAATGAAAATACTCGTGAAGTATGGCGTCAAAACAATCCAATCGACTTAACCCCACGTGAATTTGATTTGTTGACACATTTTATAAAACATCCGAAACTCGTGCAGTCACGTGAGCAGCTACTAAATGCGGTTTGGGGCTATGGCTATTACGGGGATACAAATGTTGTGGATGTATATGTTCGTTACTTACGTCAAAAAGTTGAAGTACATGTAAACCTTTCTCCCCTGCTGCATACCGTTCGTGGCGTTGGCTATGTATTAAAGGAGTCGGCTGCAAATGAAACTTAACACAAAGGTCAATATATTATCCACATTGCTGACGACTGTTATTTTGATTGGAAGCTTTACAGGCATTTATTTTTTATTTGAGGAGCTTGCTATTACGACTGAGGTGGAACAGTTGCAGGAACGGGCTTATGAGCTTTCGACTGCAGTCAGTTCTTTACAGTCGACTGATGGCATTGATACTATTTTTCGAGCGTATATTCCTACGAATGGCGCAATAATCGTTAAAGATCATGCTGCAAGAAAATTACTCCACCTCCAAATGACTTCAAAAAACATTGATTTTACTACGAATAGCAACGACCATTATTCGATGAAAATGATTGACGGCATTCCGCATATTGCGATGGATTTCCCACTCATTTGGCCGACACAGCAAGTAGTCGAGGCAAAATTCATTCAGCCTTTGCCGACCATTACGGAAAATTTAAATCGTTTACAAATTATATTACTATTAATAATGCTTATTGCGCTCATTCCCATTTATTTAGCCAGCCAATTATTAATTCGGCTTATTGTCAAACCAGTTCAACAATTAACCGCCACGATGGAACGTAATATTCAACAATCGAGCTATGAGCAAATTACGGTAAAAAGAAAGTCACATGATGAAATTGCGATGATGACCGTCACGTACAATAATTTAATGGCACAACTTGAAGTGCATCATGAAAAACAGCAACAATTTATTGGCAATGCTTCACATGAGTTAAAAACGCCTTTGACAGTAATTGAAAGCTACGCGAAATTATTAAAGCGGCGCGGTACTGAAAATCCTGAGGTAACAAATGAAGCACTCACTGCGATTATCCATGAAACAAATATGATGAAGCAAATGATCGAGCAAATGTTAGCATTAGCGAAAACGAGTGAAACAGCAAAAATAACGCTATCTCATATCGATTTCCAACATTTTACGAAGGACATTGCACAAAGTTTTCAGCAAGCGTATCACCGAACAATTGTCATAGACGTTCCAAATGTCATCATTGAAACGGATGTAGCCAAGCTTAAACAATTATTATTTATCTTTTTGGATAACGCACGAAAATATAGTGATGAGGAAATTAAGCTGACTGGTCTCGTAACGGATAGGATTGAAATACAAATTCAGGATACGGGCAAAGGCATTCCCCAAGAGGATATACCACATTTATTCGAACGCTTTTATCGCGTGACAAAAGACAGAAATCGTCAAACAGGTGGTGTTGGCATCGGACTTTCAATTGCCCGGGAAATATCGAGGCAGCTAAACGCGAAAATTGATGTCGAAAGTACACTTGAAATAGGGACAACAATCAAGATTCAGTTACCTTTAATCGGAGGTGCAACCATTGAATAGAAAGCGTATTTTCGTGATTGTTTCTTTCATTGTCCTAGTCATTTTTATGATTTATGCCATGCAACAGCTCCAGTCGAACACTGCATTAACGAAGGAACAGATGACTATCCAAATCGAAAAGGTGTATCAAGGTACTGTCGGATCCCTCATTAAAAAGAACGACTATTATATCGCAGATTTCGAAAAAAATGGATCAACCTATGAAGTGCAAATCAATCCTTACAATGGAGAATTTTCGAAGTTGCAGGCGATTTATATTGCGGAAAATACCGTAAAACCTGCTGATACTGCTGTAGAAGACATGGCACAGCAGCCACTACTTACGGAGACACAGGCCATCGATATTGCATTAAAAGAAATGAAGGGACATGTGGATTCCGTCAAATTTAAAGAAACGACTGACGGAGGAAATTACTTTATCGAAATTGAGCAGGACCATGATGACGAGGTGAAAATTCAAGTTCACGCAATTACAGGGAAAATTTTATCCATTCAATATGATGATTAATTTGCTTCAGCAAAATTCCTCTACTTCTAAAAGTGTGAGATGAATGTCCAGTATGCCATTAATTCAGTACCGGTTCAAAAAACCAGCTGAATCAAATTATAGCCCCAGCGGATGTCACAGATTTTGAAGAGGAGTTTTTCGAGCAGGCTCGAAAAAAATCTGGACGCACTTACGCCAAGGCGTAAGTGATTATTCTCATCAAATTCTAATGTTTCTCTCAGCAAGCTTTCATGTTGATGTTTTAAACTAAGGTTACAACAACAAAAAGGAGCGAAATAATATGAACAAAAAATTATTAGTTATTCCAGCATTATTAATAGCGATCGGTGGTGGTGCAGCTTTAGCACAAACCGATTTATTCGTAAACGCAGAGGAAAACCCGACCATCACTGCATCCAAGGCGAAGGAAATTGCTTTAAAAGAAGTAAAAGGAAACATTGTCAGCTTTGAATATGATGGAGACGACCGTACACCGCATTATGAAGTCGATATTGTAGATGGCAATGAAAAAGTTGAAATCAAAATTAATGCCGCAACCGGGGAAAGTAAAATTACTGAACGTAAGACAATTCAAAAGAAAAACGAAATATCTACACAACAAAACAATGCAATCACTACACAAAAAAATTATCTTTCATCAGAAAAAGCAGTTGAAATTGCCACATCAAAAACAAAAGGACAAGTTGTAAAAGTCGAACTTGATGAAGATGACAATGTCGTGCACTATGAAGTTGAAATCCGCAATGGAAAAACGGAATACGAATTTAAAATTGACGCTATAACAGGTGACGTTTTAGAATATGAGGAAGATTTAGAGGATTAAACTTTCTAGCTTGTGGTGAAATTCTCAAAGTAAAAGGTAAGCGAAAAGAGTATTTTCGCTTACCTTTTGATTTATTATTGAATATAATTTCCCTGCAAAGCATTTTGCAAAAATGGGCTTGGTTCCCCTACACTGTATAGCTGCAATTCATGCATCGCTCTCGTGCAAGCCGTGTAAAAAATTCTACGCAAGCTCTCCTCACCAAATACTTTTTCCGATGCATCATAAATGATTACGGCTTCGAATTCAATCCCTTTCGCCAAATAAGTCGGGATGACGACAACACCTTGTTCATATTCCAGGGAGCCATTCTTTAACAACTTCATCCCATCAATGCTAGATAACGCTTCATAGGCATACTTACTTTCCTCCGCAGATTTACAAATAATTGCAATACTCACATAACCAGCTGCCTGTAAAGCCGCCACTTTGGATGTAATTTCGCGGTGCAACTGTGCATGATCTCTTACTTGTGTCAGCACAGGCAATGCCCCATCCCGTTCGAATGGAATAATTTTTTCACCATTTGCCACGAGTTTTCGTGTAAAATCAATAATCGGTTTTGTCGAACGATAGCTACGCGTCATGTTGATTACTTCTGTTTCATCTTGTCCGTACAAGCTACTTAGAACATGGAAATCCACCATTTCACTTGCATGTGCGAAGATTGCCTGATTGAAATCCCCAAGTACCGTCATTCTTGCCGCTGGGAATAAACGCTTGATAAATTCAAATTGGAATGGCGAATAATCCTGCGCTTCGTCGATGAGAATATGCTTAATAGAGCGATTCGTTTGAAAACCTTGAATTAACTCTTTCATAAGTAAAAATGGTGTCGCATCCTCATAAAATAATTTGCCCTCATTAAGTGTTTCTCGCGTTATTTGGCAAATCTCCTCCCACTCAGCAGGTGTTTCCCCTTCAATCCACTCATTAATTTGTAACGGATTAGAAAATAATTGCTTATAAATTCCAAGTATATCAACGAAATCAAACGTGCGAATTCGTTTGCGTAACGACTTTAATTTTCGCGTCACGATCAACCTTTCAAGCGCTTCCGGTTCCATTTCATAATCAGCTAAATTTTCACCTTCAAAACCGCGCTTTTTCGCTAAGTAAATCGTTGCCTTATGGTATTCTTCATTGCTCAGTAACTCGATTTCCTCTTGCACCCACGGCTTCATCCGTTCGATTTTCCCGACTTCTTTTATAATGTTCAAGAGCCAATCCTTCAAATTTTCAAGTCTGTTTTGGAAGTGGATTGTCGTGTCACTGCTATAAAATTGATGCGCGATTTGTTTTGTAGTAATAATCGTCTGACCTCTGAAAATAATATCCTTGAATAGCATTCCTGACACTTCTAGTGACTCTCTATATGCTTTAATTACCTCAAAAAACACTGTAGATGCTTTGAACTGAATACCTGCAACTCTCGTCTGATATGTTGGTCTATTTGTACCCGTTAACACAAATTCCAATTGATCGTATGGATTTTCGACTTGAAGCTCGTTACTCAGGCGGTGATCCAAGTATTCTTGAAACGTCACTTGCTGCATATTTTCCTCACCAAGTTCTGGTAGCACATTGGATACATAGCTGTTAAACATCGCATTTGGTGAAAATAAAATAATTTGATCCGCCGTTAAAGTGGCGCGATATTTGTATAGTAAATAAGCAATTCTCTGCAAAGCTGCCGACGTTTTACCACTCCCCGCTGCACCATGTACAACGAGTAATCTCCCGTGATCATGACGAATAATACGATTTTGCTCTTGCTGAATGGTCGCAACGATACTGTTCATATGTTTATCCGTACCTTTGCCCAACACTTGTTGTAAAATTTCATCGCCAATCGTAAGACTCGTATCGAACATGGAGTGCAAAACGCCATCTCGAACAAGATATTGCCATTTCTTCTCCAATTGCCCTTGGATGGTTCCACCCGGCGTTATATAGTGAGCAGCACCCGGCTCGTAATCATAGTAAACACTCGAAATCGGTGCGCGCCAGTCGTAAATAAGGAAGTCCTCACCACTTTCGTCCATCAGCGAAGAAATGCCAATGTACACTTGCTCCTGCGTTGAATGCCCTTGTTCCATAAAATCAATACGACCAAAATAAGGAACCTTCTGCATACGATGTAGTGTAGCCAATCGTTTGGATGCATGTTTATGCGTACTTTGACTAATAGACAGTGCTTGCGTTTCTTGTCTTAAACTAATAATGGTTTCTAAAAAATCATCAAACGTATCAGTGTTCACTTTAATTTCATCCCAGAAATGTTTGCGAATGTTAATGACTTCATTGCGGCGCTGAGACGTTTCATTTTCTAAGTGGTTCATTTGCTCTGTAATGACCTCCATTACATCATCCACTCGTTTTTGCTCCTGCTGAAATTTTAAATCCATCGCAATCACTCCTAAAAAAGTTAGTATGGGGGTTGACTATTAAAAAATCATATTATATAATTAACGTAGGAATAATATATAGTCAATACCCTTATATTGTTTAACTATATAAACTTACCATGATTTCACGTTTCTTTCAATACATTTGACGTGGATTTTTTGCGTTTTCTAACTCCTGTTTTCTCCCTAGTTCTAATAACATCCTCCAAAACAAAAAAGGAATACTAACTCTCTTAGTATCCCCACTATCTTTCAGAGCACTATCTAGCACAAAATATCCATCAAAAATTTATATATTCTCCATCTTTCCTCACCCAAACCGTATCATCCTTGGTAATCTGTACAATGTCAATCTCACCACCAACCGTCTGCTGCTCCTTGCTTTTCTTCAAATTTTCCTTCATCACTTCCTCAATCACATCATAAGCAAATTCAATTAGCTCTTTGTCAGTTTTCTGTCCAATTATCGTAGCCAATTCGAACTCACTGATGGATGGATACTGTTCACTAATTTTAATCATGCTGCTAAAAATTTGTGCTTGATCACTGCCATTATATATGTAACCGTATTTATCAATTGGGATGGGATGATTTTTAATATGATTTCCATCAATAAATTCCATTAGTACTAAAAATAATTTCCCACCTTCAGACCCACCTAGATGAATTTGCGTCGTAAATCCCGCGAAATAGCTACAAAATTTTCTAATGATATATTCAATCGTATCGTTTATTGTCATCTTTTCACTATCAGGATAATGCTCTAACCCGTAAACTAAATCGTTAATATCCATATATCTAGAAATAACTTCATTCGTTTCCTTATTGAAAATAACGCGCGTTAAGCTACCCGAAAAAGAGATTGCCACTTTATTCGGTAAGATGAATATTTTTTGACATTGATCATTATGAACCGGGCTATTCTTCCATGATGCCCTACTATCAATTGCCATAATGATGGAATCCTTACCTTTTACGTTTAACGCAACAGTCATTAAACCGTTCTCCTTTATCAAAAGATACAGCTATTTTATGATTGTACGCTTACAAATATCAACAAGGCTTTCCTCGTTGTAAATTATTATGAATCCAATAATATTTGTACTAACAATAAAAGTATTCTACACTTATTTTTCAAGCGCTTTATTCACCGCTTCAATCGCATGAATAACTGTTGTATCAAATAATGGAATGACTGAATGTTCTTGTTTTACTAAAAGTCCAATTTCTGTACAACCTAATATAATTCCTTCTGCTCCTTCATTTATCATATTTTGAATTACCTTTTTATAATACGCTCTAGAGGCTTCTTGAATATCTCCTAGACATAACTCGTCATAAATCACTTTATTCACCATCACTCGTTCGTCCTCATTCGGAACAATCACACGGATTCCGCTCGACTCAATACGAGATTTATAAAAATCTTGCTCCATTGTATATTTCGTACCTAATAAACCGACTTTTCGAATGGTTGATTTTTTTATTTGATCTGCAGTCGCATCGGCTATATGTAAAACAGGGATTGTTATTTTCCTTTCAATATGTGCGATTACTTTATGCATCGTGTTTGTACAAATAACAATGAAATCTGCCCCGCCCTTTTCTAATGCTAATGCGACATCACCTAACAACTCTCCCGCTTTATCCCATTCCCCTTTTGCTTGAAAGCGCTCAACTTCTTCAAAATCAACGCTATATAATAAGCATTTTGCCGAATGTAAGCCACCTAATCGAAGTTTTACTTCCTCATTAATAATGCGATAATACTCCGCCGAAGATTCCCAACTCATCCCACCGATTAAGCCAATCGTTTTCATGCAAACTCCTCCATTTCACCAAAAAATTTTAGGCAATTAACAAGAAAGATTAGCTGCCTCTTCTTAAAAGACCTTTTAATATAACAGCAAATAAACCAATCCCCATTAAAGAACCTACGACAAATGTTAAGGAATACCAATCAAAAAGGAAATATGTTATTAAAATAGCAGCAAGATAACCTATTGAATAAACTAAAAGAAATTTTGTGAATCTCAATTTTATTCCTCCTCACATTGAATAAACTATCTATTTGAAGTGAAGGTAACTAACGCATTATTCGGGACTACTCTCAAAACATTTTATAAACACTATATCCAACAAAAAGGACGACAAAAATCAAAATTAATACGCCAATTTCTTTAACACTCATGCCAGAAGTATTGGGCATCCCCGCTTGTGTACGGTTAAGATGATCATTGAAATTGCCAGCTGGATTCTTTTTGTGCTCTTCTTGAGTTAAACGTTCCCTTTGTTTTTCAGGTGTTTCTTTTTTTGAATTCATCTAAGCACCTCTATACATTGTTATATTACTATTTCTATATACTTACCCTAAAAACCTTTATTGTTTGTGTAGCTGGTACAGAATAGTCCAAAATAACTTCTTTTAAATGGTGTAACTTCATTTTCATTTTGCTGTCTAATGGAGTACGAAATCATACAATTCCCATATAATAAATAAACACTTTCCATACATATTTACTTTTAGGAGGTTTTAAATTTGTACGCATCTACCCTATTAAGAAAAATCGCTTTAACAGCACTAACTCTTCTCGTTATTACGGTTCTTTATTCTTTCATTTTGAATAAGGGAAGCTTTGATCGACCGATTTGGCTACAAGTTGTCATGACTATTTGCTTTTTGATGTTGAGTATAAATAATTTCAAATTAAAAAAATACTTGATGGGCTGGATTTTCGCCGGGATCACGCTCATTTTTGGCATTAGTATATTTTGGATTGTTACCGCTATGTGACATGGGTTTACCTATAAAAAAGGTGCACAACTAAAAAATCTAACTGTACACCTTTCTACTCAAATTACTACAATAAAATAAAATAGAAGATACCCATTACCCATACGCTGCTAACGATAAAGTCCATTTTCCTCCAAATATTATTGCCATGTAATGTTTCCAATATAATATTGATGACTGCCAGTAAACTTGCCATACATACCACATAAAAGAAATGGATGTTCGGAACAATAAATATTATTAAACATGCGACAAATACTAAAACAATCGTTGCAATTGATTGTTTTACTGTTGAATGTCTTGGAATACGTCGTTTTTCGTCATTTGGGTCACGCATTTTTCGACCAATAAACCAACTCGAAACCATATAACCTACTAAAAAAATCGGAAATACGATATCCTTGACATGATTCTTTTCCGAAGACCATAAACCCGGTGTTTTGGCATCTTCCCCAACCGAATACAAAATATCATTCGTTTTATCATAAAAATAAGAACTAGATGTACTATCGTATTCAACAAAAACTCGAGATGAACCGTCATGATAATTCAGTCGGTACGTATTTCGAATAGCTACATAATTTGGAAGTGATTCCTCTGCTAAAGTTAGCTCACTCAAATATTCTTCCATCCGCATTATGTTATTCTGCCCAGTAAATTCATCCACACCCATTTTCCATTTCGAACTCGGATTCCCTTTACCATAAAGCGCATAAATCGCTACAAGCTGCGGTTCTTCATCGGCTTCACTCGTAATCATTTGTTGCTTTGGCATGGAGGCGACGAGAAAGACGATGATACATAGAACCCCAATAACCGCTGCTGGCACTTGCCAATGGAACTTTTTTCGGTTAGTGCGTGCTGCGATTTGTTGAAAGTCGTGCTCTTTTTTCGCCGTATCCACTTGAATTTCCTTTAATTGCTGCAATCGTTTTTCTTCACTCATCGTCTACACCTCCTAGCAATATTCGCAATGCCTTTAAGCCGCGCGCCGTATTATTTTTCACTTTCACTTCACTACAATTTAATATTTCAGCGGTTTCCTTCACCGAATATTCCTCAATATAGCGTAGTACCACAACTTCACGGTAATGCCATTTAATGCGCTGCAATGCGGCATATAATTTTTCAAGCTCGTCATTTTGAATAACGACTTCTTCAGGTAATTTCTCCTGCGCTTCAGGCTCTGCTTTCAGCTGGAAAAACGATAAAATCTTTTTCCTGCGATAATGATCGTATACAATGTTGCGAGCAATTTTTAGTAAATAAGTTCGCTCATGCTCGGTATATTTTTTTTGATAATAGCGATAAAAGGTTTCCTGCAAAAAATCATGCGCTAAATCTGCATCATTTGTTAAATATCGTATGTACTTATAAATTGCCTCATAGTGTGCATCAAAAAGCTCACGTCGCATCCATTCTCCCCCCTCTCCCTTAAAGACGAACGACGCATTCATTGGAATCACTTTTTATCATTTATTTTTTCGGCACACAAAAAAATTGCCCGAACGAATCAAATCGTTCAGGCTTTTTTAATTCAATTATGCGGGATTAAACACCCATTTTTCTGCGCGTGTTGCTCGTTTTTTTCGTTTGCTGGCTCTTCATTTTTTTCGTTGAAGTATCGCCTTTTGAGCTTCCTTTAGCTGATGCAGATTGATTTTTTTTATTTTCAAGCTGCTGCTTAACTAGCTCCTGTAAACTCAATTTCTTTTTCGGTGCTTCTGATTGATTGTTTTCAGTCATGTTGATTTCCTCCTTTTGAAAGTAGACGTTCTTGATTACAGAACTACCTTAACTCTAATTGTAAATGACCATTTGTTGTAAATGCAAATGATTCTATCAGTCAGTTTGGATTGTTGCATCCATTGACACGTCTACTTATTATACTACAAAAACGCTCCGAACCCCTTATAAATCGAAAAAACGCATCCCCGATTTTTAAAAAGGAATGCGTTTGATTGTTTGGTTTATACTTCTAGTAATTGAAGTGCTTGTTGCACTTGCTCTTCTGTTAAATTATGGCGCACGATATAACGATTGCGCTCATGCGTTGTACATTCGGGTGTACAGCCACCAAGATGCTTGGCTTCATTTTCCTCAGAGGCGATAATTTGCTTATTACACTCTGGGTTCGCACAATTAACGTAGCGCTCACATGGCTCCCCATCATAGTGATCACGTCCAACTACGACATGCTCTACCTGATTAATTGGCACCGTTAAACGCTCATCAAATACATACATTTGACCATCCCAAAGCTGCCCTTTTGCAACTGGGTCTTTCCCGTAAGTTGCAACACCGCCATGTAATTGACCGACATCGCCGAATCCTTCACGCTTCATCCAGCCTGAGAATTTTTCACAACGAATACCACCTGTACAATACGTTAAAACATTTTTACCTTCAAAAAGCTCTTTGTTTTCTCGTACCCATTCTGGTGTATCGCGGAAATTTTCAACATCTGGTCGAATCGCACCACGGAAATGACCGACATCGTATTCATACGTGTTGCGCACATCTAAAACAACTGTATTGTCATCTTGCATTTCTTCTAAAAATTGCTCAGGTGTTAAATAACGACCCGTTAATTCATGTGGATTAACATCTGCTTCTAACCCTAAATGTACTAATTCAGGGCGTGGGCGTACATGCATTTTCTTGAATGTATGACCTTCTGCCTCGTCGATTTTAAAAACAATCCCGTCGAATAATGGATCAGCATTCATCATGTCCATATAAGCCTTTGTTTGCTCTTTTGTACCTGATACCGTGCCATTAATACCTTCTGTCGCCACTAAAATACGACCTTTTAAACCAATTTCTTTACACGCTTGTAAATGCACCTCTGAAAATACTGCTGGATCTACAATCGTTGTGTAATGATAATACAATAATACTTGATAATTCATATTTTCCACCTATCATTCATATATTTGCAGGATATACCTGATAGTCTAAAACTACCTTATAATTATAAAGCTTTTGCGCGATAATTTCTATCAGTAATAAGGCTGAAATATTTGGGTGATTATGGGCTGGTTTATATGGTATATTTAGGAACCAATTTTATTCAAACTATTTTTATTTTTGATTTATTCATTAATAATCTGTGTATTTTCAATCCAACAGTCGTTGTTTAGCAAATTCGATTGTTTGCTATTTAACACAACTTGTACATTAAACTCTGCTGCTTCTTCCAATATTAGCACTTGATCATGTTCTAAATGAATTGTTAATCGTTCGTCTCCCTCTAAGGTATCATCAAAAATCCGCTTTAACATTTCAAAATCTACTTTTGTGAACTGACCAGCAATTTGAACCTGTTTTATACCAGTTATATTATTTCCCCTTGAATTTGGAACCATATACTTCTCTAATTTCGTTCTCGTTTTTTCATTATTCATTTGTTGAAAGCCAATTTGCATCGGTACATTTTGAAAAAAATCTAAATAACTATTGGTCCAAGGCATTGTTTTTGAAATTAATTTGAAGAAGAATTCAATTTTTATACTTTCAGGCTGTGAAATTGGAATTTTTTCAGATGTTACTTTTTGCACCAATTGATTCAAATCTTTTACATCTAGCATTAAACAAATTAATCCTCTTTCACCATTATTGTAGGCATCAACCCATTCTTTTTTCCATCCCCCGCCATCTTGATTTTTTATAGAAATCATCTCAAAATACTCTTTGCCAATCCAAATATTAGTAGCTTTAAACCCTTTTGTACCCTTACCTTTTTTAGGGCTATAGGGTAAACCTACATCCCTAATATTTTGCGTAAATTGCCCTTCGTTTTGATAGTTTTTATCAACATTTAGTACTAGATGGTCGAATTTCATATTTCATGCCCCCTTTGTTATTTGTATATAAATAATTATGTTCTATAGTCGAGTGAACGTTATTATTTTGATAATGCCATTACATCTTTAATAAATTGTATTTGTCCCTGAACGATTTCAATCATATTTTTTGAAACTAAACTAACAATTGGTGATAAACCTTCAGGAAGATGCTGTTTTTTTATTTTCATTCCATTTCCAATTAAATTTACTAAATGTATTAATTGTTGTTCTAATGCCTCTTTAGCCTGTTTAGGTGAAAGTTCTTCAATAATAGATAAACCTGCATAAAGAGAAATAGATATGGAACAAAAGAACAGGTAATACTATCAGTTTTTCAGCTCAATTTGTGAGATTTATATTAAAATTTCACCCCATAATACCCGAACAGCTGATCCTGCAATGGCAACATCTTTTTCATTCGGTGTAACGTATAATAACCCACCACGTTTTGAAAGTTGTTTACTAACGATACTTTCCTTTGATAATTTTTCACACCAGTAAGGTCCTAATGCACCATGAGTAGAACCATTTACATGATCTTCATCTATGCCCTGTGCTGGAGAAAAAAACCTAGAGACAATATCAATCCCCTCATCCTTAGACATGCTCGTTATACAAACACCACGTACAGGAAACTGTTTCATTGCAAAGAAATCAGGTTCAAACTCTGCAATGTATTCTTCGTGACTTAGTTCCACTATATAATCCAAATCGGTTTTCCCTACATATTTTGGTTTCATACCAAGCCATTTTTCAAGCTCTAAAGGGCATTCAATCTCTTCTAACTCGTACTTTTTAATTGTTATTTCAACCAGTTCATTAAACCAACTTGCTTGCAAAGGTCCGCTTAATGTATGGAATATAATAGAATTATCAATAGGGACAATCCCTTGTTGCCAGAGAAGAAAAGCACTTGCAATAGTTCCGTGTCCACAAATCGGTATTTCCTTTACTGGAGTAAACCACCTAAGATAAAAGTCATTATCCTTCTTTTGGACAAAAGCTGTTGTTGGTACGGGGATCTCCTGGGCAATTTTCTGCATGGTCAAATCAGGGATTGTAGAATCCAGTAAACATACTGCCGCGGGATTACCCTTGTAAAGTTCTGTAGTAAAAGCATTGACAATAAAATATGAGACTCTATTCACTTTTTCCACCTCATTCTTCGTTACTAACAAAATAATAACTTATTTCATTCTTTTCGGTTAGTTAAATCACGCATAATATGTATATTATTTTATTAATTTTTCAACTCCCATAATATTACTTTTAGAGAAAATAGAATTGTTCCTACCAAAATATTTTTCTTCCTTTAAAGATGGTAAACGTATACAATTTTTTCGCTGCAATCATCGAAAGCATACCTGTGGACCTTCCATCATTCGAGCATAAAAGCCCCCATCCTACATACAATTTATAATCTGCATGTCGTTGCAAATCAAATATGAAAATATGTTCATCAATGTGTTGCATGAATCATCATCTTACAAAGGGAGGATTTATATGGTAGTAACACCGGGGATTGAAGATTTACCGTATGTTATGCAAGCGAATGGAACAAAATTTTTCACTTTGATTGCTGAAGAAATAACGTGGGAGCTTGTAGATGGCATTTTTGTTAAAGCATGGGGTTATAACGGTTCTACACCCGGTCCAACGATTCGTGTTTTCCCTGGAGATCATGTATGTATTCGCGTTATTAATCGTTTACCTGAAAAAACGAGCGTTCATTGGCATGGTTTAATTGTACCGAATAATATGGATGGGGTTCCGCCAATCGAACCTTCCCCATTTATTGAACCAGGGCATTATTTTGATTATCATTTTACTATTCAAAATCCCCCTAGAACGTATATGTATCATTCTCATGTCAACGTTGCTGTCCAAGATAATGCAGGACTATTAGGTGGCTTCATTGTTGAAGATCCAAACTTGCAAAACATTCCTAAACATCGAGACTATCTTTGTTTACTGCAAGAATGGGCTGTTGACGAGCTTCCTTGGGGTAATTAAACAAAAGGGAAATATAACTTAAATTTTGTAAAACCAGAATTTAATTTTTTTACGATTAATGGAAAGTGCTATCCCTTTACGAAGCCATTACTTGTAGAATACGGCGATTCTGTTCGCGTTCGATTTGGCAATATTCAAATGCATCACCATCCCATGCATTTACACGGTCACCAGTTTCAAGTTGTAGGCGCAGATGGCTTTCCGATTGCTGAACATAGCCAAATTTGGAAAAATACGATTCTAGTAGCTTCCGGAGAAACTTGGGATATTCATTTCCAAGCGAACAATCCCGGTATTTGGCCATTCCATTGCCATATGCCACATCATGTCACAAATAATGGCGCACCTGGTGTAGGTGGTATGTTTATGACGGTTAATTATTGTTAATTAGTTTTTGGAAAAAAAACAAACCTCGTATCTTAATCTAAATACGAGGTCTGTTTAGTGCTGTTCATTTTATAATAAAGTTTAATTGTTCTGGGATGCAAATATTCCACCCGTAAGTTGGAGTACAATTTTTCTAAGCCTCTAATTACAAATACTATGTACAAAGTAGCTTACATTCTACTGTTAAATTAGGTAACCAATTAATAATCCAATTGATAACAGGAAGCAGAAAATCGTATTCGTCAGCGCTGTTGATTTCATTGCGTCACGCATATACTGAGGTTCCGTTGCGCCTTTTTTGAAACTTTGAATAGCAGAGATTGGTTTTTTCACACCGAGGAACAATACCAATGACCATGGACTAATATATCCCATTAATACGATGACGATAATCCAGAAATAAGAAACGAAAAATGCAATTGCTAAAAATTGAACAGACTTCTCTCTCCCAAGAAGAATCGGCAACGTTTTTCGTCCACCTTTAATATCCTCTTCAATGTCACGAATATTATTGGACATGTTAATTGCCCCTACTAAAATCCCAACTGGTATAGAAATTAATAAACTTTCAATGGTAACAGTATTCGCTTGAATAAAGAATGCAATTAATACAAAACCTGTCCCCATCGATAAGCCAGAAAATAACTCTCCAAATGGTGTGTACGCAATCGGGAATGGGCCACCTGTGTATAAATAGCCAATTGCCATCCCGCATAAACCGATGACCGCTAACCACCAAGTAGTAGCGATACAAATATAGACACCGATAATTGCTGCCACAATATACAATAAAATCGCAACTGTTAAAACATTTTTTGGCTTCAATCCATGACGGACGATTCCACCACCAATGCCAACTGATTCAGCCGTATCTAACCCACGTTTAAAATCATAATATTCATTAAATAAATTCGTTGCAATTTGCAATGCTAAACATGCGAATAACATACTAAAAAACAATAACCAATTAATTTCCGTTACATACAGTGCTACAACTGTTCCTAAAATGACAGGAGCAAATGTCGCCGTTAATGTATGTGGGCGGGTCATTGTCCACATTAATTTAGCAGAACTCATCTCTTTTTCAATTTCCATAAATTATTATATCCTCCTGCAAGATCATAAATAAATTAGTAGAATCGCTTTGCCCATCTACTTCCTTTTCAAAGGATACATTATATCACATAAATCAAAACTTCAACTATCTTGTACCATTAATTAACCATCCATGTAGCTCAAAACCAACGCTGCACCAAAGAATACGTTTTTATTTCTCCCACAGCTCGATCAGTCGCCCTTCAGGATCTGTAATCCAAATAAACGTTCCAAATTCACTACTCTCTTTTTCCTTTTCAAGAGGTACACCAATATGTTCAAGATGCTGAATCATCTCGTTTAAGTCATGTACTTCGAAGTTTAACATCACTTGTTGTTCTGTTGGGAAATAGCTGTCATTCTCAGTAAAGAATGAAAAGATTGTCTCATTTCCTAATTGAGGTTTAATGACAGTTCCATTCCAACTTTCTAGATCAACTTTCAACACTTCACCGTACCACTTTTTCACAACATCCATATTTTTAGTTCTCCAAAAAATTCCTCCAAAACCCTTTATCATCATATCTAGCTCCTGTCTGTTTTTAAATTTTCAACACTTAATAATTCCTTTAATAATGATTGTAGCCTTTGAATAAAGTTCAGTAAAAGTATGTTGTAAACGTTGATTTTATACAGAAAGAACCCAACAGTTTTATGCCTATCTCGGGAGAACACTTCTACATTTTACTCATATCCATATACAACACATTCCAGCGGTGACCATCTAAATCAGCAAAACCGCAGCCATACATCCAACCTTGGCTTTCTGAGGGCTCACCAAAAATTGAACCGCCAGCCTCTACTGCCCTCTTTGCTATTTCATCTACTTCTTCTCTGCTCTCTGCATCAATAGAAAATAATACTTCAGTCGCTTGTTTTGTATCGGCTATTTCATGTTTCGTAAAACTCTCAAAGGTGGCAACAGGAAAAAGCATTATGTTCGCATTATTATCCCCGATAACTAATTGCACTTGATCGCTATTCCCATGTGGTGTATTCGTTGAAAATCCTAGTTTGCTATAAAACTCTTTTGATTTATTTGTATCTTTAACCGGCAAGTTGATCCATAATTGTTTTGGCATAGTTATTTCCCCTTTTTAAATCAATTTTTACTCTCCCATTTAGGATGGAGGAAATACTTCGTTATATACCCGCTATCAATGTAAACACAAACAAAATATTCCTTTTATCAGGGCTGAATCTTCACGACTTTTTCACAAGTGATAGAACTAACCTTCTTTTCTTAAAAAAAGGGGAACTAATATGGCAGCAGCGACGAATAGATAAATAACGACAAATACACTATCGAATACTATGTATTTATTGATTAGTAATGGATTGTCATCTTCCGTATAACCAACCACCTTAAACACTGGAGGAAATACCCACAAAATCCATTTAGCAAATGCCATTATTTCAATGATTGACTTTGAAGCAAGTGAAACGACGATTATAAATACAGAAGAAAGCCAAGCATATTTTTTGGTCGCGAATGTAGTAGCAGAAAGTAACGTCCCGACTAATACCCCAAATATTACGAAAACTAAGTGGCTGTAAAACGTAAAAATATATAGCTTGAGCGACATTTTTCCTTTGAAGCTTTCTGTAATAATCGGGAAGAAGACAGCAAATAAAAGTAAAGGTATCATTATTACTAGAAGAGTTAGCCATTTACCATATAAGTAACTCAACTTACTTCTAAGATGAGAAATTAAAATATGCTTTTCGCTTTCTTCATCCAATGTAAATATGGACATTGTCATCCACGTCATGATTAAGTACAATGCAATGGAAGATACTGCGTAACTACTGAGGATGGGAACATTTTTATAGGCATATAATATAAATATCCATGCAAAAAAGAAAGCAACAGGTGGAATAAATTTTAGAGAGCGAATAAAGCTTATTAATTGATATTGTACGAAAGCTGACAACTTACTCCCCCCTTTCCATTAATCCAACGATTGAACAGCCTCGTTCAAGTAACATGGACAAAATTTGATCAGACTCATTGGCTGAAACAATTATTTCAACAAAATCTTCCCCTACAAATTCATACCTAATAGACGGGATCTCTGCTAGTATTACTCTGTTTAGAGTTTTCGCTTTTATTATTCTTACTTTCTCTTTTTTGTTTGTTGTAGAATCCGAGATAATTCTTCCGCTTTCTACAGTTAAAACCCTACCAGCAAAACTTTCAATTAGTAGTGAGTCATGTGTAGTAAAAACTACCGTTACATCCCTTTGAAGTGAATTCAGTTGATTTAAAAGTTCAATTTTTGCCTTATCATCTAACCCAGTTAGTGGCTCGTCTAATAGTAGTAAATTAGGTTTTTTTAACAACGCCTGTATAATTCCAGCTTTTTGCTTAGTCCCTTTTGAGCAATTTTTTAAAGGGGTATTAAGGAATTCTGTAATTGCAAACAGCTTAGCATATTTCTCAATTCTTTTTAGAAATCCTTCATCCACGTTTGAAGACATTTTGCCCGTTAACATTAAATAATCTTGTATTTTAAATCGGATATTTTCTGGAAAGTGTTCTGGAACATAGCCAATGTTAATTTGGTTTCGCTTCACTTGCCCGTCTGTTTCTGTAAAGATACCACCGATAAATTTCAACAGACTGCTTTTTCCAGAACCGTTTATCCCCGTTATCGCCACTTTTTCCCCCTGTGATATGCTTATAGAAACATCTTTTAAAAGCATTTTTCCTTCTATCTTTTTACTAGCTTTCTTTGCCTCGAATATTTTCATGAAACACCCCTTCAGTTTCCCTTTATTTTACTCAAAAAATTCCCTAGTGAATTAAGAAAATGCTTTCCACCCGGAAGTAACCGTTATAGAGAATAACACGCCTATAATTATACAACAATTACCAAATTTGCAGTTGTACCAAATTCATTACTCTACTAAATTAAATGAACCCTTTCTGAATAAAAGCTTTATAATTATAGATTCATTAATACTATTAGAGCAGTTTTTCCAATGATATAAGTGTAGTACCTATTGCTGACTTGGAATAAAGAATGATTAAAACACTGCTATAAATGATGATTCTTATAGAAAATCATAGCCCCTACTTTGAACAAAGATTGATCAAAATAGGGGCTATTTTTCATATCTGTATAGTGCTTTTTGTAATAAGGATTGATCATTTCGGAAACCGAATATTCAACTAAAGCCCCCGTTAGTTGAATAACATTTGTATTAGTAAGGAATCTTTTTTGTTGCGCTAGCGCTCATTCAGACACTCAGTATCACCTTAATTTAAGTATTACTTTCCCCTTAGCTTTACCTGTTTCTGTATACGCTAACGCATGTTTAGCATCTTCAAAAGGAAACACTCGGTCAATTGTTGGTTTCACTGTTCCTGCTTCTAAAAGTTCTGATAAAATTTCTAACTGTTGCCCGCTATGTTTCATAAAAAGAAAGGTGTATTTTATATCATTCTTTTTTTCCAATCCAGTTATTTTTAAACTGACTAATGAGAGAATTGTTTTCTTAATTAGACCAAGTCCCATTTCTTTTGCGAAACGACCATTTGGAGTTCCAGCGATAGAAACAATTTTACCCCCTTTTTTTACTGTCAAAAATGACTTCTCTAATGTTTCACCTCCAACACTATCAATTACTGCGTCATAATCTTTAATGACGTCTTCGAAATTCACAGATTTATAATTAATGATTTTATCTGCTCCAAGTGATTTGGTTAATTCAATTCCTTCGCTAGAAGTCGTTGCAACATACGCTCCCATTTCTTTTGCTAGTTGTATAGCAAAAGTTCCTACGCCTCCTGAGCCAGCATGAATGAGAACTTTTTGACCGTTTTTCACACTCAATATATCATGAAGAGCTTGGTATGAAGTTAATCCAACTAAAGGGATAGAAGCTGCTTCTTCAAAACTAAGGTTTTTAGGTTTTAAAGCAATATCTGCTTCATGAACAGATAGATATTCTGTAAATGTACCCATCTTTTCTGAACGAGGACGACCGAAAACTTCATCACCCACATTGAATTTGGTTATCCCATTACCAACTTGGATAATGGTTCCACTAAAATCGTTACCTAACGTTAAAGGCATGTCGTATTGCAACAAAAGTTTTAATTCGCCCTTACGTATTTTTGTATCAAGAGGGTTAATACTCGCTGCATGTACTTCCACTAAAACCTCATTATCTCTTATTTTGGGCATTGGTCGTTCAATAAAAGTAGGATCTTTTTTATATCCTTCTATTACAAATGCTCTCATGCCAAAACGCCTGCCTCTCTACATTAATTACTAATGAATTCCTGATTTTATTGTAAAACAAAATATCCTGAAACTTCATTATTCTCTTTTAACGCAAACATTATGAAACTCCCCCAAGAATTGAATAGATATGGGAAAGTTTCATTAATTGTTCCTGCCGTTTATATGCCAGTTATTGTTTCATGGAAGGATAATCGATATATCCTTCCGCACCGCCAGCATACATTGTATTTCGGTCAGGTTCGTTCAATGGTGCGCCAACTTTTAAACGTTCCACCAAATCAGGGTTTGAGATTAACCAAGTTCCTACGGTAACAACATCAGCCACTTCACTATCTACGTCTACTCCTAAATGCTCTAAAGGTCGTCCTGGTCGGTTAATAAGAAGCGCTTGCGACCATAATTCGCGAATTTCCTGTACTAATGGTTCATTTCCAAAGTGCATGACATGAAGATAGGCAAGATTATGCTTATCTAACTCCGCAATTAAATAACGATACATATCAATATTTGTTTCCCCTTCTTCTATCCCGTTCAATGTTCCTTGTGGGGAAAAACGAATACCTGTCCGTTCTGCACCTATTTCTTCAACTACTGCTTTAGCTACCTCAATCGCAAATCTGGAACGGTTTTCAATAGAACCACCATATGCATCTTGACGGTGATTTGCATTTTCGCTTAAGAACTGTTGAATAAGGTAACCGTTAGCACCATGAATTTCAACACCATCTGCTCCAGCTTCAATAGCAGAGCGTGCTGCTATACGAAATTCATTTATGACTTCTTTAATTTCTCCTTCTGTTAACTCTCTTGGTGTAGGAATTCCCTTCATTCCTTCTGCCGTGAAGATTTCCACATTCGGTGCAATAGCTGATGGTGCAACAGCTTGACGGTGATGTGGTGTGTTGTCAGGATGAGAGACTCTTCCGACGTGCATCAGTTGAATAAACAGTTTACCGCCTTCACTATGAACTTTTGAAGTGATTTTCTTCCAACCATCAATGTGAGCTTTAGTATATATACCCGGTGTGTTTGTATAGCCTTGACCGTCGTCAGAAGGTTGAGTACCTTCACTAATAATTAAACCAACTGATGCTCGTTGACCGTAATATTCAACCGCTAAGTCACTCGGTGTCCCGTCTTCTAAGGCACGACTTCTGGTCATAGGTGCCATACCTATTCTATTCTTTAAGTTGAAATTCCCAATACGTACTTCATCAAATAATTTACTCATAATCAAGCTCCTTTTTTTGTTTGCTTATTATAAATCTTATAGTGATATGGCATCTAAAAATGAATTCACATTCTCAGCAAATAACTTTGGGAATTGGAATAAGTGTCCGTGACCAGAATCGGGATAAATGATCAATTGGGCATTTGGTAACTTCTCAGATAAGATAAAACTATTTTTTGTTGGTACCATCACATCTTCGATGCCATTCGTCACAAGTGCTGGGTGAGGGATATTTTTCAACCAGTCATAATCTTGATCAGGCTTCGGTTGTGCCCATTTTGCAACAGCGTTTAGTTGAGCAGCTTGAACTTGATCTGAGCTTTCAAATTGTTTCTGGCTCATAATTCGTTGCAAAGAATCCATCCCAGCAGATTTACTTGTTTCAGTTGATTTGTAGAAGAAGAACATGAAATCGTCTAATGCATTGTCTAAATTCCCTCCATGACGTTGCATTCTTTCAAAAATCACTGGTTCTGGGTTTACCCCTGCTTCTGGAGAAGAACCAGCAATTATAATTCGACGAATAAGGTCTCCTTCCTGTAAGGCTAATTCTTGTGCAACCATTCCACCGATTGAAAAACCTAAAAGATCAACTTTATTTAATTCCAGTGCTTTAATGAACGTTGCGGCATCCTGAGCCATTTCACTAATAGTTTCTGGTGTTTGCCCATTTGTTTCCCCCACACCTTTATTATCAAAAAGAATAACTGGTCGTTCTTTCGCGATTGGAGCAACCATATTCGGGTCCCAGTTTTCCATTGTCCCTCTAAAATGCACTAAGAAAACAACAGGTGTACCTGTTTCAGCCCCAAATTTTCTGTACGCAAAACGAGTACCATTCACCTCTATAAATGTTGATTCTGTCGGTATTGTGAAGTTTGACATATGAATTCTCCTTATTTTTAATTTTGTTTTATCACATTAACATTTAAGAACGACCGTTCTAGAATTAATAAAGAAAAAAGAAAGCGCTAATCTAACACTTTCAACATTAAATCAAGGATACTTTCTAATTCCTCTTTTGAATAGTTTGTTTTAACTATGACCCTTAAACCAACAAGGTTATTATGCAGAAATTGGGCAGTAATTTGAGGATTTAGCTCTTCATTCAACTCACCTTTTTTTCGACCTTCTTTAAGCATTTGCTCGAACATAACCTCTGTATCTTTAAACATTTTTGTCACTATACGTTTAATATCTTGATCTAGTAAGGATAGCTCTACAGCAGCATTTACTGATAAGCAGCCTGTTGGATAGACGTCTAATTCAGCTGATTGTATAACATAATTAAAAACATCCCGAATAGCTTTCTTTACTGTTGTAGAGTTACTGATAATTCCAGTAAATGTTTCGATAACAAACGTTTCATAGAAAGTTAAAGAAGCTAAGAACAGTGAGCGTTTATCTCCAAATGTATCATATATACTTCTACGATGAATACCCATATAATCAACCAAATCTTGCATTGATGTTTTTTCATAACCTTGCTTCCAGAAGAGTTCCATCGCTTTTCTAAGGACGACTTTCTCATCAAATTCCCTATTTCTAGACATTGTACTTCCTTCTCCTTAATGGACAATTTCCTTTAATAACATTTTAGAACGATCATTCTATAATTAGAGTACACCATTTAAAATGTTTAGTAAAGAATCAATTAGTTTACTTTTTATTTTGTATAACTGCTCCATTAACGTAAAAAGAAATTTATTCATCGTAACCACAAAGTGTCTGGTTACTTTTTCAGTTAACCTGCTCCGTTAGTTTAAGAAGAAAAAGCTACCCTAAAGGCTGCCTTTTTATGCTAAAGCCGGGGTAGCGTCATATTCAGATTTAAAACGTTAAGAAATATACACGATTTTATGCAACGTGAAAAACAAACCAAACAAGTAAAAATACGGCTACATCAATCGTTTGCACTACTTGTATTAAAAGATGAATAAGCAATGTCAATAAGAAAAGCCACGAAACGTTGATTTAATAACATTCGTAGCTTTTGGTGTATCCCCAAACTTGGATTTGGGAACGTTATTTAATTGTATTTTGTATACGTTATAAATACTTGTTGCACTAAAAAAGAGTTACAATGTTTTTCTAAAGGAATAACACCATTTGTCGTATTCAAATTTATCCTCATAAAATCGGTGTGCATCACTTCTTTGTATACCTGATTCTAAAGCTACATACTCAGCCCCATTTTCATCAGCCCATCCATGTATGTATTTTAACAATTTCTCTCCATAACCAAATGAACGATAAGATACATCTGTTACTAAATCGTAAATAAAAATATGACGTTTATTATAAAAATTAATTCTCCAACTTAGTCCAACTAATGAAACTATTTTATCTTCAACGTACATTGCGTATAGCTTATATCCATCTTTATTCATATCTTGAAGTAACTTTATATAGGTTTCTTCTGTTAAATCCGTTCGTAATTGTTTCATAATAGGAAAAGCTTCTAACCACTGTTCTATATTTGTTAATTCAACTATAGTTTCTAATGCAGAATTCTCCATATTTAAGACCCCCAAGTTTTAAGTCAATAACCAAATTATACCACAAATTACTAAGTTAGTTGGAGAATAAGATTCCCAAAGCGTCCTTTGATAACCTTTCATTGAGATTCTATTTATACGTTACCAATACTCAGAACAAGTGGATCGAACAGCCTTCATTCAAATCATTTTTCGCTGCGTCTCAGAGTGTTATTTTCTATAAAAAATAGCGATAAAAACCGATTTAACAGTGTTTGTCGCTGTTTGAAATGTTACCAAGCTTTAATTTGGGAACGTTATTGAGTAATTAGTATGTATAAAAATTTATGTTAAAACAGTTCATTCCATGGATTATTTTCTAAGTTTCGTTAAAGATACTGTTATGACTAATTAGTATAGCAGGCTATTAAATTAAAGAAATAACTGTTTCAGATTAATCAATTGAAATGTAGCCAACCTTTTCAAGTAACTTTAAAGTTGTATAATTTAGATTAGGAAGTTTGTCTAAAGAGAAATATTTTAATGCTTTGCTTTCTTCATTTTTCTTAATAGGACCAGTTACTTTTGTAGTTTTATAAATCGCAGTTGCATTGTAAATTTCATCCCCATGAGGGAACTTATAATATAATTCTTTCCCAGAAGCTAATCCGACTAATATCAATTCTTGAGCGATTAATCCCGTTTCTTCAAATAACTCTTTTTGAGCGGTTTCTTCAAAACTATCCCCAATTTCCATACCGCCACCAGGAAGCCCCCAATCATTTGTATCTGAACGTAATTGTAATAATATTTCATTCTTTTCATTCAAAACAATAATTGCAGACCCTGGTGCAATTATCGGTCTTGTACCAATGTGTTGTCGTAAAGATTTAATATAATTCATTATGTTCCTTCTTTCTTGAAAAATTTACTAAAGTTTAGCATAAGTTATTTATGTTACCAAAGCGTCGTTTGGGAAGATTCTTGAAATGGCCTTTCACTAAAGCCCCCGTTAGTTGAATAAGAAAAGGGACGCTTATTCCACAATCGGGCGCGATTGTGGAAGTTTTGTTCAGATATTTAATCTTTTGCAGAATACAAAGCCGTTATGATTTCTCTCCAATTTTACTCAGGATCACATTGGCAGCTTCTAACGCACCACCAGCTTCCCTAAAGCTTTCTGACAGTTTCTGCGCTTCTTCCTGATATGCTCGATTTGTAAGCACTTCAGCTACCGCTGTTGCTATATACTTTGGATTTTTTCTATTAAGTTTTAATCCTGCGCCGAGCTGGGCAACTCGGTCAGCTACAATTCTTTGTTCGCTATGTTGCGGAAATAAAACCATTGGAACTCCAAAATATAGACTTTCATTCGTACTATTCATCCCACAGTGGGTAATAAATACATCTGCTCTCTGTAATACCGAGATCTGATCCACAGCGTTTTTCACTATGAAATTTTCTGGTACGCTATCAAGAGACGATATCTCAGTTTTTTCGCCAACTGACATCACAACATCATAGTCTGTCTTTCCAAATGCTTTGAGACAGTTTTGGTAAAAATCCTGATTCTGATTTAGTACAGTTCCAAGAGAGATGTATATTACTTTTCTAACTCTTTTGTCATTCTGTATCGGTACAGACTGCCTTATGGATGGTCCAACAAAGGCATAGCGCTCAGAAAAGGTATCCGCCATCGGCTGAAATTCTTTCGACGTGTAAACAATGGTGTCCGTTTCATTATCATTTTGAACTAGCGATACAAAATTCTCTACTCGATAACCATGATCGTTTAATAGTTTAATTTTTCTGTTAATCCTCCGCATGCCTACAATCATTCTCCAGACTTCCATGAAACCCCGCTTCATTAATTTTACTGTATACTGATTAAAGGCAAACGAAGTAGTCGAACAAATATATGGAATTCCTAGTTTCTCAGCAAATAATTTTCCCCAAATACATAAAGAGTCAGATACAATGCAGTCTGGCTGAATTTCCCTTAATTCTTTACACACCTTTTTATCCAAAGCAATTGTGGTATCCGCTACCATTTCAATCAATGCTGCAAAATCTTTGCCAACCTTACGGTCCAATTCTTTATGTGAAACTTTAGGTAAGAATTCATCACAAGCCATAAATAAAGCACCTGTATCCCCTATTTTTTCCTGAAATTCTAAAAAGGAATAATACCAAACTTGATGACCTTTCTTTATTAATTCGGTTACTACCGGAATAGTCGGGTTGGTATGACCATGTGCGGGTAACGAAAAAAAGACGATTTTACTCATTCGATCTCATCCTTCGATTCCGCATTTCGAATCATCTCTGCAAATTCTAGGAAGCCGTCACTTTTTAAGACAGCAATTCCTTTTGTCGCATCCTCTCCCAAAACAACCAGTTTATCACCTGCATGAATCTGATACATTTCACGTGCCTGTTTTGGAATTACAATCTGTCCGCGTTCTCCTACCTTCACAACACCAAAGAACTGCTTCCCTTTAGGACTTATCTGGTTTGCTTCTTCTTCATTCATATTGCGAGATAATTGATCTATGGTTACTTGAAAAATATCACCGAGTATCTTGCATTTATAAATATCTGGTAGGGCCTCCCCATTTTCCCACTTCGCTATGGTCTGCCGTGATACGTTTACCTTTTCAGCCAATTGTTCTTGACTTAGTTTATGCCTTTTACGCAAAACACGAATATTCATACCAATCATGTTTTTCATCTCCTTATATTTAATAATATAGAGGATTTAAGGAGAAATCTATCAACAGTTCATAACATTTCTTGTTAAATATTGTGGCAAATATTCATACACAAGAAAGATAGCATATCCATATTTGATGCTTAATCAATTATCTGGACCGATTGTGGAACAAGCTAAAAATTTTCTTATTCAACTAACCTGCTTCGTTAGTTCAAAGAGAAAAAGCTACTCTAAAGGCAGCCTTATTCTGCTAAAGCACCCGTTAGTTGAGTAACATTTCTTATTTAAGTATTTTGCTTAATCGCTTCTTCTACGTAAGTAAGAAGATTACTGTATGGGGAGTTCCCTTTCAAAAATTGCGATACCACATTCAAAGGTAATATCACCATATCCCTCTTTTTAGAATAAAGAACACTCTGTGTTTTGCTATTACTAAACTCTCCATCAAGACTGGGAGAGTAATTACGTACAGAATCAGACTCATACCAGTAAAAGTCTTGATTAATATAATTTTTGATAACCTCACCAATATACGCACCTATTCGAACCACAAAATTATCAAAATGCTTATTTAACAGTTCAGTACCAAAATCCGTATTTATTAATCTTTTTGCATACATATCAATATAACGAATACTCTCAATAGTGAAGTCTAAATTTCTTTTAGTTAGGTTCTCTTTATCCCAGGAATCATCTGATACATCCCGATACATTAATTTTGCAATGCCTTTTAAATCATCTTTTTTTAATTTTGCTATATTTAAAAAACTAAACATAAGATGGGATTTCTCCTTTATCAATTGTCTACGAGTAAAGCTATGATAATTATATCTCTTATTCCGCTAACCTGCTTCGTTAGTTCAATAAGAAAAAGCTACCCTAAAGGCAGCCTTGTTCTGCTAATGCCCCTCGTTAGTGAACAGTTCGTTAAGGTGCATTCCATATAAAAGCACGCACTATGTGTGGACCAATTACTGTAAATGATAGAACAAAAGCATTTCCAAAAATACCTATGTTTCTTGTAACTCCTTTATTGCCAAACCACGAAAGAATAAACCCAATAATTGAACCACCTATCATTAAAGGAAAGATTACTTCATCTGGAACTAAATCAATTCCGTTTAAAAATAAAATATAAACCACTAAATCAAATCCACATATTAGTACCGATATAACGTTGAAATAATTTTTCAATTTCATACTCCCCCTTATTAACATTAACATATTCCTAGTTCAACTAAACTGCTCCGTTAGTTCAATAAAGAAAAAAGAGCTGCATATGCAACTCAATGATCTTCAAGTAAAGCCCCCGTTAGTGCAATAAGGATAAATAGTTAATTTAATTCAATCGTAATAGGTTCGAAATCAATTCGTTTATTATCACTTTGACTATTACTTACATGAGCGAATGGATAAAACATAATCGATGTTGCCTTGGGATCCAGTCCATGAATTGTTGCATTCCATGTGATATCTTCACTCGAATCCCCATCCTTTGTGCCAGATCCACCATTATACGGCACTTCATATTTATTGCCTAAATTATCAATCGCACTCAACTCAGCCTCAACATACCTCCATCTTTCATGAACAGCAGGATCGATATCTTGTAAGTAATTAATCGTTAAATTAACATCTGTTTTGATTGCATCGATTAGCTCGACCTTTACCCCCTCTTTGTTTACTTGCTCATTAATTACGATCTGTTTTCCATCTAGCTTGTTTAAAGAAAATTCAAAATGCCAGTCACCTTTCATTACTTTTTCTCCTGAATGAATTGCTTGAGGACTCCACTCTATATTCACTTTGTCTTGCGGGTTATCACGCATGGATACCGTCATCATACCAACATAGCCAACACCGTTCACATACTTCCCACCATAGCCTGCGTTACTTATATTCGTTGGCATATTCTCAAAAGTCGGAAATGAATCTAAATCCTCTTCAGCTCGTAAAACATATGAAAGAGTTACCGTACTCCCATCGTAAAATGCTTGCTCAATAATTATCTCAATCCCATTGCTTTCTTCAACTAAACCAATATCTGTACTGATCTCCTCATATGCTTGATAGTAGTCTTCTTGTGAAATGAAATAGTCGAATGCCTGACCAATAATGGGGATTTGTGTAACAAAGTTAGCAAATGCAGGTGAAACATAAACAGATGAAATTAGACCAATCGATAGAATTCCCACGGCAGCAGTATATTTAACCATTCGTTTAAAAGGGAATTTCCGTTGCTTCTTCTCTTGCTGAAAAGCGTCATCCAAAATAGCGTCTAATTCTTTAGAAGGAACAGGAATTTCATTCATAGCCTCTTTAAATCGGTTTTGTTCGTTCATCTATGTACACTCCCTTCAATGTCTTTTTAATTTTCGCTAACGCTCTTTTGCCGTTCGATTTCACTGTACCAAGCGGTTCGCCAAGTACCTCTGCTATTTGTTCGAAAGTCAAATCCTCATAATATTTTAAGAGTAGAACCGTTTTATATTTTTCATCTAATCGATAAATAGCATCAAGTAAGTCCATCTTTTCATCAGATGTTGCGATTTCAGTGGAGAGAGATTGAAATTTTAACTCATCAATTAAAATCACGTTCTTTTGTTTTTGAAGTACACCAAGCGATACATTGATACAAATTTTCATCAGCCATGTCGTGAAATACTTTGGCTCTCGTAGCTGATGAATGGACTCAATCGCCAGCAGCACTGTTTGCTGGAAAACATCTAAAGCATCCTCCTCATTCCGAACATAACTATAAGCAGTCCTATAAAGCTTCTCTTTTTCTTGCTTCAGTAAAAATAGAAGTGCTTCCCGGTCCCCTCTGATTGATTGTTTTACTTTCTTTTCGTTAACCGTCATCCTTTTCACCACCTTATCTATTAGAGAGCTGACCATCAAAAAAAGATGCACTTTTCTAAAATAAAAAAGACATATTCAAATGAATAAGTCCTTATTGTACACTTTTTTTATTCAAATAAACTGAGACGTTAGTTAAATAAAAAACGTCTCCAAAGCGTCGTTTGGTCACATTTCTTAACTTAGCGTTGGAAATCCCCATAATTTTGAAGGTACTCCTTATTGCACTAAACTGCTTCGTTAGTTTAAGTGCATTTCTCCACAATCCTTATAGTTACATTAACATAAATATCCAACAAAAAATCATCTAACCTCTAAGAAATCTACAGAGGTGAGAGGATTTTAATCAAACTTTATTACAAAGCTACATCTATGCCTATCCTTGTTTATTACAGCCTTCTTTGATTCATCTTCTATAGTTGGCCACCTTCTTACTCTTTTGGTCAAAAAACACCCCTTTAGATAAGGTTCAATCTAAAGGGGTGTTCATCACATTTTTTTATATACTTTGCGAATTTATTTTATAATCCACACTTCAGCTGCGCACTACAGTTTGTACATGTGTTACAGCCGCCCATTTCCTCTACCGTACCTTGACGGCATACCGGACATGTATTTCCTACTTCTGAACCGATTGTTACATCCGTATCTGCTAGTGGTTTAATAGTATCCACTAATACAACTTGGCGTTTTACTACGACTTCTTCTTGCTTTAATTCTTCAAATTCCATTTGCTCATCTGAATTTGATTCTTCGGCTTTTAGCGTTAGTACTTGTGAATCACGTGAACCATCCACGTATACTGTACCGCCTTTTGCTCCACCTTTATATAAACGCTCGTACACATTTTGCACTTGCTCAACTGTGTAACCTTTTGGCGCGTTCACTGTTTTCGAAATCGATGAGTCGATCCAGTTTTGGATAATGCACTGTACATCGGCATGTGCCTCTGCTGATAATTCCATCGAAGCTTTGAACCAGTTCGGTAAATTATTTTCATCTACACCTGGGTTTGCATCTAAGTATTCTTTCACGATTTCCGCTTTTACTTCGATAAACTTCCCTAAACGACCTGAACGGTAATAAGTGAAGCTGAAGTAAGGCTCAAGTCCTGTTGCAACTCCGACCATTGTCCCAGTAGACCCCGTAGGAGCAACTGTTAATAAGTGAGAGTTACGAATACCGTTTGCGATCACGCCTTCACGAATATGCTCTGGCATTTTTTTCATGAAGCCTGTGTTTGTAAAAGCTTCACGTAAACGAGCAGTTTCTGCATCCGTTGCACCTTGCAAGAATGGGAAGCTACCGCGCTCTTTTCCAAGCTCAATCGATTGTTCATAAGCGGCAATCGCAATTGTTTTAAAGATTTCGTCAACAAGTGCATTACCTTCATCTGAACCGTATTCTTTTTCACAGTAAATAAGTAAATCGGCAAGACCCATAACACCAAGACCAACACGGCGTTCACCAAGTGCTTGCTTTTTATTATCGTCTAAGAAGTACGGTGTTGCGTCGATTACGTTATCTTGCATACGTACGCCGACTTGAACCGTTTGACGTAATGCTTCATAATCAACTGTTTTCGTTTCTTTATTTGCAAACTGCGCTAAGTTTACCGCAGCTAAATTACATACTGAATATGGTGCTAGTGGTTGTTCACCACACGGATTCGTTGCAACTACTTTTTGACCATAGCTTTGTGCATTCGTCATATCATTCGCATTATCGATGAAGAAAATACCTGGCTCAGCAGCATACGTCGCACAAATATTTACTAAGTTCCAAAGCTCTTTTGCTTTAATTGTACGATCTGTACGAACAGGATAGCCGAGCTTTTCCCATTCACGAACATCGCCAACTTCATGCCATTTTTCATTGTAATCTTTCATTTGCTCTGGTGTGTAATTTGCCACATCCGGGAAGCGTAATGGGAAATCTTCATCATTTTCAACAGCAGCCATAAATTCTTTCGTTAATGTTACCGAAATGTTCGCACCTGTTAAAAACTCTGGATTGTGTACAGAATATGTACCACCGTCGCGTAATTTGGATTCTGCATCACGGATAATTGCCGCGTTAAAGCCACCGAAGCCTTCGATGTTTTTAAAGTTAACTATTCCTTGATACATAGCATCTTCTTGCTGTGTTAACGGCTTGAATTTCAACTTTTCTTTCGCTAAACGGATAATTGATTCATCCGCTGTATTTTCAATTAAATAACGTAAAATACGTGGATTTTGCATTTTTGAAATAATAAATTCCACGATATCTGGATGCCAATCTGCTAACATAATCATCTGAGCGCCACGTCTTGAACCACCTTGTTCTACAAGATGAGTCAACTTAGCAATATCATCCAACCAGCTAACTGATCCAGATGATTTACCATTTACACCGCGCGCTAATGTGTTGCGTGGACGTAGTGTGGAACCGTTCGTACCAACACCGCCACCACGACTCATAATTTCCATTACTTGCTTACGGTGATCACTAATACCTTCACGAGAATCCGCTACAAAGGGCATTACATAACAGTTAAAGAATGTTACTTCTGTTTCAGAACCTGCCCCATAAATAACGCGTCCAGCTGGAATAAATTTCAGGCTTACAAGCTGCTCATAAAACTTCTCAAACCATTCTTGGCGTTTTTCTTCCGTCTTTTCTACGGATGCTAAACCTGTTGCATTTCGTTTCGCAATTTGCTCATAGTAAATTTCTAAAGGCTTTTCGATAATATCTAACGAACGCATAATAATACCTGTTGCTTGCTCGCTCTCGTCCAATACATGTCGATAATCTGCTTCAATCATGATTGAGGCCATCTTATTTTCATGGTCAATCGATTGAATAATTCCGAGACCACGTGCAGGGAATTTCGGATCTTGTTTGACCGTTAATACAACAAAATCTCCTGCTTTTAACGTTTTCTTTTCCGTATCCTTAAAAGAATAACGATCAATCATTACAAGACGAGATACCCCTTTATGCGTAAGATGCATATCGGATGTGATTGAATGCACCTGGGGGAATTGTTCGATATCTTGATTTAACTGATTAATTTGGATGGTTTGCTCTAATACACTTGCCATCAATAAAGCCTCCTTTTAAAAATCACTCTAATAATTATTGTTCCCAACAAAAACCAAAATCAAACACAATATATTGTGTTTGATTTTTCATTTAGAATCTATATGTTGATTTTCATTTATTTCCTTAAAAAGATTACAATATAAATTTATTTCAATCAAGGGGTTGATTTTTTTAAGATTTCGTAAACCTCACTCATATCAACGTTTCCCGCATTAAAAATATTTTCACGAAAAATAAAACAAGTGTTCGTAACTTATTTTTTGAAGTTCCACTCATCTGTCAAGTATTTAGATTGCTCTAATTGTTTGACATAATGAAGTTGTTCTGCCGTTAATTCATACGGAACTAAGTCAATGTCCAATGCCTCTTCAAATCCTTCTGAGAACGCCTTCACGCACTGTTCAATCGTAAAAGGAGTTGATGCTAATCGATTCATCGCAACCGCCTTCTCAGGCAATTTTAAACGCATTTTCTCTTTCGCTTCAGGCGTTGCAAAACGGAATAATGATAATAATAAATCTTCATCAAGTTCTAATAAAATTGCACCATGTTGAAGTATAACACCCTTTTGACGAGTTTGCGCACTCCCAGCAACTTTCTTCCCTTCGACAACCAATTCATACCAACTTGGCGCATCAAAACAAACCGCGCTTTTCGGTTTTTTTAAATCAGCCAAGCTTTCCTGCGTCTCTGGAACACTAAAATAAGCATCCAAACCTAATTTTCTAAACCCAAGCAATAACCCCTCACTCAATACGCGGTAAGCTTCTGTAACCGTTTCAGGCATATCTGGATAGTTTTCAGAAACAATAATGGAATATGTAAGTTCTTGATCATGTAAAACAGCACGTCCACCTGTTGGGCGACGAACAAAACCTAAATTTTGATCCTTCACTGCCTGCAGATTAATATCGCGCTCAGCTTGTTGAAAATACCCAATTGATAACGTCGCAGGGTTCCATTCATAAAAACGGATGATTGGTGGCATACTTCCCTCACTATGCCAATCTAATAACGCTTCATCTAACGCCATATTAAAACTAGGACTACACGGACCTGAATGAATAAAATACCATTGTTTTTTCAAAATCACATCTTCTCCTCTAATTCAATTTCCCCTTGGCGTAATGACGTCCAGATTTTTTTCGAGCCCTCTCGAAAAACTCTCCTTAAAAATCTGTGACATCCGCCGGGGCTTGGGTCAACACGATGGTGATCACAAAGGCGTTGTCACAGGACGTGACGGGTTTAGCCTTTGTTCCCCTATGCAGCAGTTTTTGAAACTCCTCTGAATAAAATTGGAGATTTGACATTCATCCTCCACTTATTAAAGAGGCAACTTTCGCTGAAACAGGTTAACTATTTTAACAAACTGACTCGACTAACTGTAATACATCTCTTATAATAGACATAGAGAACGAAAGGGGCAATTTAGCAGTGACAATACTTTATACCATTTTAGCTGTTTTAGCGATTATTATCGTTTATGTATTAGTAAATTCATATCGATTAAAAAAAGCTGTAACAAATTTAACACAAGAACAATTTATTCAAGGCTACCGCAAAGCACAATTAATCGATTTACGTGAACCAAAAGAATTCGAGGCAGGCCATATTTTAGGTGCCCGTAACATTCCGACAACACAATTTGGTACACGCCATAAAGAAATTCGTCCAGATTTACCAGTTTATCTATACTGTCAAAACTCTGGT
The DNA here is from genome assembly GCF_050272495.1 of Solibacillus cecembensis. NCBI lineage: Bacteria > Bacillati > Bacillota > Bacilli > Caryophanales > Caryophanaceae > Solibacillus > Solibacillus cecembensis. The sequence continues at coordinate 65,368 of NZ_JBNNMF010000017.1, forward strand.
CGCAGTGCGCGTGCAGCATTGTCATTAAAGAAAAAAGGCTACACTCAAATTTATCAATTACAAGGCGGCTTCAAAACTTGGACTGGTAAAGTAAAATCAAAATAAAATCTAACATCCAGCTCCCTATTTTTATAGGGAGCTTTCTTCTTAACTTGTATCACTGCAATTATGTGAGCATACCTTTAATTGGAGTTTCTTCTATATATAAAGGTAGCTGTTAGAGGTCGAACAACTAACATCTAGTAAAATTGGACAAAATTAGAGAAAAAGAAGGTTTTATTATATGAAAATCGCCGCGCCAAAAATCGCGAATCACTTGCCAAAGCAGTCCTTCCATGATGTGCAAATGGAAGATGAGTTGGAACTTTATGATTGCCAAATAATCGACGATGAATTCGAAAGTGAACAACTGGATCACGTACGTATTTCCACTGCCCATATTAAAAATTCAAATTTAATTGGATCTAGCTTTTCAAAATCAGATTTTCTGGATGTTACTTTTGAAAACTGCGACTTATCAAATGTTCGCTTGGACGGCTCTAATATACACCGTGTCCACTTCAAAAATTGTAAACTGCTTGGCGTCAACTTTACAGATGTTCGCTTTGGCAATGTGACATTCGAGCACTGTATCGGTAACTTATCGGTTTTTTCACAGTCCAAATTTGATAAAGTGCGATTTGTTTCATGTGAACTAAGACAGACTGATTTTTATGACTGCACCTTTAAAAGCATTGAATTTGAACAATGCAATATTAACGAAGCAAACCTCGAAGAAACGAAACTTGCGAAAGTTGACTTAAGTTCATGCACGTTTGAAACGTTAACAGTTGGCATCAATTCATTAAAAGGTTGCACCGTTTCTGCACAGCAAGCAGCACTACTCGCCTCACTTTTAGGGTTGATTGTTAAATAATCAATTACGCCTCGGCGTAATTGCGTCCAGATTTTTTCGAGCTCGGGGCCACAGGACGTGGGTCAGTCAGCCGTTGTCACACGATGTGACGTTTTTAGGCTGACTTCCTCTTTTAAAGCTCCCCCTTAAAATCTGTGACATCCGCCGGGGGCTTAACTTGATTCAGTGGGGGAGAACCCCACTGAATCAAGTTAAAATAAGCCGATTGAAGTATTAACCACTTCAATCGGCTTATTTTATACTTTTATTTTCGTTGCTTCCTTTAAAGCTTTTTCCTCTACGGGAATCCGCACTGCGAGCATCGCAAAATTTAATAGTGTGAAACAAACGACGGTAAAATACGCTTGAAACATAAGTGGCAGCACTAAAATTTCAAGACAGACGACGACGTAATTCGGATGTGGGATAAACGCATATGGACCTTTTTTGACAAGCGTTGCCCCAGGTAAAATAATGATTTTCGTATTCCAGAACGACTTTAATGAGGTAAGACACCAAATTCTCATGAGCTGTAAAAATAGGAAAACAGCGAGCAACAAGTAATTTGGCGTCTGTGATAAGTTACTATACATCACCTCGATAATGAGGCAAACAAAAAAACTACTATGCAATAAAATCATGTAAGGATAATGAGAAGCCCCTACCTCATACGCTCCTTTTGCTAGCATCATTTTTTCATTGCGTTTCGCCACAACAATTTCCACTAGCCTTTGCAAGATAATCAGGATGATAATGACTGTAAATACCACATCAATCCCTCCATTCCAGCAAAACCGCTTCCCCGCTAAAGCCAGGACCTAATGCCACTAATAATCCTAGCGTGTTCGCTGCCGATTCTTTCAACATAAATTGTTCGAGCACATACAGAACCGTTGGCGACGACATATTGCCGTGATGCTTTAAAATCTCTCGGGAAATGGCAGTGTGTACGCTGTCTAATTGCAATGCCTCCTCATATGCATGCAGCACTTTTTTACCGCCAGGATGTGCAACAAAATGATCAATTTGCTCTGGCTGAATGTCATAATCATTTAAAAATTGATGGATAAACGGTCCGAGCCATGTGGCAATAATATTCGGTATGCTTTTAGCAAACACGACATGCAAGCCCCCATTTTTCACCTGCCAGCCCATCACCTCCTCAGAATTTGGCATCCATTTTGATTTTCGCCCAATAATATGCGGTACTGGCTTGTCCTGCTCCAGTTCTACTTGATCCCCACATATGAGCACACAAGCCGCGCCGTCCGCAAATAATGACGCCCCGACAATATTGCTTTTTGTATAATCGTCTTTTTGGAAGGTTAAGCTACATAGCTCAATACAAACGACGAGTACTTTCGCTTTTGGATACGCTTTGCAATAATCAAAGGCGCGACTCACACCCGCAGCCCCTCCAGCACACCCAAGTCCCCAAATCGGCATGCGAACGACTTCATCTGAAAATGGCAGGATATTCATGACACGTGCATCAATACTTGGTGTGGAAATACCTGTACTACTGACGAAAATGACAGCATCAATATCCTCCGTTGCAATCGCTGTTTGTAAAAATGCCGGATTCGTTAAACATTTTTGAATCACTTCCACGCTATAGGCAACCGCTAGCTCGACATATAATTCATTGCGTTCCTCAAATGTATGCGCCTCACGATACCATTCAGGTGGCACACAAAAATGGCGCGTTTCAATTTCACCGTTCACAAAAACATTGAGCAACCGATCAATTTTAGGCATTTGCTGTTGAAAAAGCTCTTTCGTTAATTGTTGAATATTCGACTGCGCCAATGAAAATGGCGGTGTATATGTACCGACAGAAGCTATTTTTGGCAAGATCATATCCCCTTTTAAAGTTTACATTTTTACCAATGTATTAAAGAGACGCAAGAAATATACTGCTAGATCATGACCTTTTCATAAACGGTTGTTACTTCCACTATGTTTTATTCACAAAAGGTTGTCCCTAAAATTTTTTAGCCATTATAATAACCCTCTCGCTGGCATGTTGACTTACCGGCGAGAAGATCTATTTAACTTATTTATATCGCATGAATGGTTAAGATATCTCTACTGATTAAATTTCTAGTTTATTAACAATGCCCTTTTGGTTTTCTGCAGTTGCAATTACATGTATGCATTGGCATTTGTGGTCTAAATGGTGTCCCACACATTGTATGCGTTTCACAGCATTCATTCACGCAAGATTCTGTATGTGGGAAATGATATTGATGATTGATCATATGTCTGTTAATAGTAGTCAAATGTGATGGTGAAACGTGTGGAACCACCTCAGTTGTCATATTTATTTGTTCGAACTGTTGAGTTGGTGCTATGCGCGGGTCCGCGAACTGGGTAGAACCCGATTGTATTGGAAGCTGAATTGGTTGTTGTGATGGCATTGGCATTTGCATCGGCATTCCCATCTGCATTGGCATTCCCATTTCCATTGGCATTCCCATCTGCATTGGCATCCCCATTTGCATTGGCATTCCCATTTGCATCGGCATTTGTTGCTGCGGATAACCTTGATAAAATTGCTCACTAGTCATATCAAATTGATTGAACCAATTACCATTGTTCATTTAAAGCCCTCCTTCATTAAATTTGTTACATTATTAACATATGAAATTGAAAACACGTGAACTATTTGTATGCCTATACGTTTGATGGTACGATTTATAGGCAGATTATTACAACAAAATTTTTAAAGAAGAATAGGACGTGTAAACGGATGAATTTACAATCAGTTATGCAGGAGCTTGAAGCTTTAGGTAAGGAACGTTCGAAAAAAATGTATCAATCAAACGGCGCATGCGAACCCCTTTTTGGCGTGGCGACGGGTGCGATGAAACCGATTGCCAAACCGCTCAAAAAAAATCAAGCGTTAGCAGAGGAGCTATATGCTACGGGCAATTATGATGCGATGTACTTTGCGGGAGTTATTGCGGACGCCAAAGCTATGACAAAGGATGATTTCGAGCGCTGGATTGACGGTGCGTATTTTTATATGCTATCGGATTACGTCGTTGCGGTGACATTAGCTGAATCGGATCTTGCACAAGAAATTGCGGATGAATGGATAGCAAGCGGAGAAGAATTAAAAATGTCCGCCGGTTGGAGTTGCTACTGCTGGCTGTTAGGCAACCGTAAAGACCATGAATTTTCAGAGCAAAAACTTTTAGGCATGCTTGAAACTGTTAAAAATACAATTCATGATGCACCAGAACGCACTAAATCCGCGATGAATAATTTCTTATATACAACAGGGGTTTCCTTCTTACCTCTACATGAAAAGGCAATGGAAATCGCTCAAGCAGTCGGTCCAGTTGAAATTAAAAAGGTCGATAAAAAAAGCAGTTTCGTGAACGCCTATGAAAGTATTCAGAAAGAGATAGATAGAGGGCGGATTGGTTTTAAACGTAAATATGTGAGATGTTAACGGTACGGAGCATGTTGGGATTTACACATTCAACATGCTTTTTTATGGAAGTTTTTTAGGGGGAGTTGGAGAATAAATTATAATAGTATAAAAAATGAGGAGGGACTAAATGGATATCATCAGCTTGACTATCATGCCAATTATCGCTGCATTCATAGTAACTTTTATTTTTTCAAACATTTATAAAAATAAGGACAAAGTAGATCATGGTTTTGCTTTAAATTATTTCGGAATCTCCTATCGTAGGAAAATGATTCGAGCACTTTATACTTTCCCCATTTTAATCGTGGCATCCGTCCTTTTATTTGCATCTTCACTTTTAAGTTTTCGTTATTTGCTATTCTTACTGATAATTACGGTTATCGGATTTATCATTCAGTTTCTCTATAACTATACAATGTGGAAACGAGAGCAAAATGAGTCCCCTTATTAATTTCAATATAAAAACAAACCTCGTATTTTGAACAATGAATGCTCAAAATACGAGGTTTTACCTGTCTATCGTTATTTACCTATATAATAAAATTTGATTATTCTGAAATATAATAATTCTATTCAAGTACCGGTTAGCTAAAGGCGATATTTTATGATTAAGGGGTTGTCCCAAAAATCATTGAAATGACTTTTGGTGGCAGCCCCTGTTTTTATTTTTATTCAGAGAACTCATTTCTGACAAATCTCCAAAAGTATAATTCATTTGATTCTTTATACATTTCCGCACCTGATTTTTCTAAAACCCTGTGCGATGGAATATTATCTTTATCCGTATCAGCAATAACGTACATAACATCGGACTGATTTAACAACCAGTTTTTCATACTATTAATAGTTTCCGTCATATAGCCGTTCCCTTGATATTCAGGGAGAGTATAGTAACCTATTACTACTTCCCCATTTTCATTTGGAAGACCTTTTAACATTATTCCTCCAACACTACAGTTTTTATCTTTCGAGACGATTAACCAATTGGTATACCATATATAATTTTCCTCATCACCTAACAACTTTGAAAGGCTTACTTCCATAGCTTGTTTAAGTTCTGGACTAAGAAATCGACCTGATTCAAGTAAAGATAACCTTTGCTCCATTTTCTTTGGTTTATCAATTAATAATCTTAGACTTTCTGCACTCAGTGGAATTAATCTTAATCTTTCTGTGTTTAATTCGATCATTAGTACACTCCTATCATAATTTTGTACGTCTTTTTTTATAGACAAAAACAAATTTAAAAATAGGTATATGTTATTGGCAGCTACTCCTATTACATTTAATCCAAAATAAAGGAAACATAACACTTGGTAACCCAATATTAAATGGTTATTAAAGTTTATCATCCCATTAATATAATGTAAATCATTCCAATTGTGGGATAATTAATTTTTGCTGGCTGTTTTTTGTTCAACTAACCTATAGTGCTTGTTTAATAAAAAAAGACATTACAAATAATTAAAGTAATGCCTACTGTTGCCGTTATTTGATTTCAAATTCATCCGAAAGAATCTATCCTACATTACTCAAGTTAATTTCCCGTTTCAATGATTTCTTTAATTATTTCAGCAAGGGCTTCTACTGACTTATATGCTTCTTCCCACTTATTTTCAACACCTCCAATATCCAATAATACGGACTCTTCTAAAATATCTTGATTGTAAGTATTACCCGTCGTTTTAACTAATACCCCTCTAGATAACCCTGGATATTTTTCTTCCATTTTTTTATGAAGAAGTTCTGCAAATTTCTGATTTTCTTTAAAATTGTCACTTGAATTAGATACTATAAATGCAATCCTCGCATAACTTTTTCCTTTTAGATTCAGGGTTGAGAAGTTTTTTTCAGCTAATCCTCTGTGTATATCAAATGCCATTTTAATGTTAGGGTTATTTTCCAAAGCATCATTTAATAATTCTCTTGATACCAAATATGATTGCTTAAAAGAAAGTCCACGTTCCTCCACTATTCCACTTATATCGCTTTTATCATGAATCGTACTAATATTTCTATCTTCTAATTCTTGAGCTAGCCTCGCACCTATAAGACTAATGTTTTCAGTATTGTGAAATGCTTCAAACGGTTCATTTAGATTATTATTTGGAACAAACGTTTCCTCATTATGTGTATGATATATATAAACCGAAGTTGCCGTTTCATCGATTAAGATTGGTCTATTTCCTTCTCCAAAAGAGTTAATATTATTGATCACTACCTCTTTTCCACTAAAAAGGAAAAACCATGATATTGCAATAACGCATAGTACCAATCCACTGAAAGCAAATGTTGATCGTTTAATGACCATTCTTCTGCTTTTCTCTCTTGCTTTTTGTTTTAATTTATTTTCTGTATTTAAAATAAATTCTTCACGTGGTTTTAAAGGATAGGTTTCTTTAATAAGTTCAATAATTTCCTTATCAAAATGCACTTTTCTCAACCTCCCCTATATTAATGTTTAATCTCTTTTTAAGTTCTTTTAAAGCCCGATGATAATCTACTTTAACCTTAGATTCACTACATTGAAGTACTTCGGAAGTTTCTTTTACTGAAAACTCATTAATCCCTCTCAATATTACAACAGCTCTATAATTTGGCTTTAATTTTGAAATGGCTTCATGAACACACTTTTTCATTTCAATATGTTCAATTAATTCATATGGCTCCTTATCAATTGATGCGATTTGTGTAAAAAAACCGTCTTTAAAGAAAGAAGTAAATTTTTTCTTTCGATAATGGTCAACAGCAACATGTTTTGCAATGGAAAAAATCCAAGTTTTCATATTCTTACTTCCATTAAAATTAGATAAATTATTCAAGACTCGAATAAACACTTCTTGCGTATAGTCCTCAGCATCATTTTGATTTCCTGAAAAACAAATAAGGAACCTATACACATCCGAATAGTATTGTTTGTAGATTTTACTAATGCTGTCTTCTAAGTTATCTAAATCAATCATATTTCTCTCCTCTCATTAATGATTTCAATTATTATTCGTTTGAAACGTCAAAAAGGTTACAAGAATTTTTCATTTAAAAAAGCAGAGTAACTTTTACTCTGCTTTTTTAAATGAATTCATAAATCTATGCTGATATTTTTTGTTCCGTCATAACTCGATAATATTAAGAATCACCTTTCCCTAACGTAAATCCTTCAAATAATCGCCCACCGTATGGATCTAGAACCTTTTCACATAGTTGAATAACTTTTCTTTTCTCTCCCGTTTTATAAAAAGTATCAAAGGCTTCTACGTATTCTTCTGTAAATTCCACATCATAATTCTTCAATGTACGAATAACCCATTTTGAAGAACCTGTCCAACGACCATTTATTCTTAAAACAAATTCATGAATCAGCCCAGCTAATGTGTTGGCTATAAATAAATCTTCAGCTCGATTTTTACAACCTATGAAATCATCTAAGGCATCCGTAATAAAATAACGTTTTGTCGTAATTAGTTGTTCTGTCCATCTTTCAGGACCCTTTTCCAATATCTCTTTAGCTTCTTCTTTTATAGAAGCTATAATTCCTTCATCCTTTAATATAATTCCTTCAAATACCATTCTTTGCATAGAAGGCTTCGCTGCTTTAAAATCCATTTCGAAAAAATGTTTATAGGATGTTGAATTATGTACGAAAACTTCTATCGGCCAACCAAAATCAATTAATGACTCCCTGTACGAAGAGGGTATGCTTTGATCAAAAACGACGATATCCAAATCAGATGTATCTGTTTCTTCTCCCCTAACAACACTTCCCGCCAATACAGCTCCTTGACAGGATGGGTAGTACTTATGAATAAACCGTTTAGCTGCTTCTACTGGATTTAACTTTTTAGTATGTCCCATTTACTCCCCCCCTAACTATTTGAATTCCTACTGACTAAAATACATTATTAACCTCAGTCATTTGCTCCATTACTTCAACAACGCATTAACCATTTAATTCTTTCGTTAAATCCTCAATTGCAGACATTACGTCTTTCTTATTTGCTCTTGTATTCATATTATTTCTGGCATGAAGGAGGACTGGCCTTACGGATTCGACTGAACGACCGAAATCATACATCCATTCATAACGTGGAACCATCCAAGTATGGAAATGATGTATTGTATCTTCGTTATAAAAATAATATACATTCTCAATATTCAATACTTTCCGTTGTGCCTTCCTAATTTTTGTTAAAATATTCATATAATCTAATTTTTCTGCTTCAGTTAATTCATCAAAGCACTTAATATGTCGTTTGGAGGCTAATATGATTAACCCTTTAATTGGATACGCCACATCTTGATGTGCATGAAAGTATTCCGTTTCTATTACAACTCCACCATCAGGTTTAATTAATCCACTTGTCAATGCACAACTCAAACATTCAACTTCTACACTTTTCCCGTTTGACAATGTAATTTTTCTCACAGATAGTTTCCCCTTTCTATCATTTGGATTATTATAAAATAAGAGCTAACTAAACAGCTAAATAATCAGCTAATAACGCTCTCCGTTAGTTCAACATGACAAAATATCAATTACCATTTCTTTAATTGAAACCTAAAATTTATAGTACCAAAAAATCGCAATTTCATTTGCTGTTGAAATGTTTGAATAAAGCATCGTATCAACTGCGCCTATTACAAAATGATTTTTGGCATAAAAATGACAAGCTGAAACATTAATATTTTGTGTTTCAAGCATAAGACCACCAAAGTTGTTATCCTTTGCCCACTCTATCGCTTTATTTAATAATGCGTATCCAATACCGTTTTTTCTATAATCTTTTGCAACAGTAATGTCCTCAATAAGTGCATATCCATTCCAATTCGAACGGATCTTAATCCGACCAATGCAGCTGTTTTCTACGTAATAAAAAAATACAGCTTTCCCCTCTTCTTCAATATAACTACTCTCAATATCATCATCTTCATATTTCTTGAAATAAGGTTCTGAAAAAAGTTCCTCTGTGTATTGCCAAACATTGTTTTCAAACGTAGGGATAATTCTCCCCGAAACAATAAAAGATTCGTTTGGTTTATTAAAATCCTTCATATTCAGTTGAGTCATTTTAGTGATCATGTCATGCTCCTCATAAATGGATTTATCTGTAATACAACTTTTATTATAATCTTGAATTTGTTAAAATTGTTGATAATATGAAATCTGATTAATTATTATTTCAGAAAGGAGATTTGCATGGATTCTGAACAATTAAGAATTATAGCTGCAATTTTCATCATCTTGTATTTCGTCATCTATTTCGCCGTAAAACATGCCATAAATAATTCGGCCATTGGGCAATCGTTAATAAAACGTGAACAAACGCAAGAGAAAATCATTCCAGTGAGTAACGAGGAAATTGAGAGAGAGTTAGAAAGTGAATTAAAAAGTAAGGGGTAACACCAAAATCTGTTCCTTCAATAAATCCAAGCGATTTAACTGCAACATATAACTGCTATGAAAAATTCCAAACTTAAAGTATCGTTTAAGTTTGGAATAATGTGCTTGGTTACACTATCAAATTTAAGAAAGCAGAACTACTTCAATGCATGCCTCAAACGACATGAAGAGCGAAATCATCAACATTTACAAAAGTAGATAATTCTGCTCCTTCATCGATTTCAATTTTAATGTTCAACTACTTTCGCATCAAAAATTTATGCTGTTCCGGAGACCATTCAAATGCGTTTATATCTGAAACGTATTTTTCCAATAAACGATGTCCCTCGTCAATACTACATCCGTTAGGTAGTTCAATTCCACCGAAGGCTACATTTGAAATTGACGCATCAAACTCATAATCATAATCAATTTCCCCAGAATAGTTTAATGCAATCCGACCAGTCCAATGCACGGTAAAGACTGAAGTACTTTCATCCTTTTCAAAGCGAATATGATGACCAGCGACAGCGTCATGACCCAATAAATAAATTCCGAAAGCGCTGTCGTCAAAACTCTCATTTGACTTCAATGGTAACATTTCTACTTGAAATGTCGTTGTTTTGTTATCATAAAAATCTAGTTTATTCATTTCTGTTCCAGCCAAAAATCCTTTATTCCCCCAATATGTGGAGGATATTATCGCTTGATGGTAGTTATTCCATACTTCTTTGTGAAGCCAACTGTGTGTATCTTCAGGTATGCCGTCCTCCTCTATATCCTCTGTGTCCTCTTCGTAATAGTCTGCTGATTTCAAATGCAAGTCGAACCAAATCCCACTATCAGGAATCAACCTAGCGAGCCATTCAAACTCCTTAATGCCATGTCCACTAGGCCACGGGTTGTCTTTAAAATAAATCCGATTCATATGTACTTCTCCTTTTCTCCTAATCTAAATTTATTTACTATATTTCCCGAAATATTTCTCCAAACGATCTTCATTAATTGCATACTCTCCACGCCATGCAGCTAGTGGAAGAATAATATCCGAACGTGGGGAGCCATTTACTTTCTCATAAAGTTGCATTCTTTCCATGGTATCTATGAATCTATCAACCATTGGCGGATAAAAATCATTTGGGATTATTCCAAGTTCCGCCAATGATAATAGCTGCCCACGGACACTATATTTACTGAACTTAGGAAAAACTTTTTCCGATTTAATTCGCTGTTCTAACTTTCCTGGCGTTTCTCCTTGCGGGGCATTTCTGATTATATCTATTAATTTTCTAAAGATTACTATATCTTCTTCTGTTGGGGTTGGAACCTCTAGCTGTGAAAACTCTCTTAATTCTATCAACATCAATTCAATACCTTCATTCCATGAACTACCAAAATAACGACTGAATAACACTTCCCCCACATTTAAGTATTTTTCTTTTTTAACACTGCATTTTTTACAGTGCTCTGTATCACTTAGGTAGGAATGATTTTTACACTGATTGGCATAAAGATAACTTAATATTGGTTGTCTTCCCCTTGGAAAACTTTTCATACCTGCTACATAAGCTTGAAGTGCTTTATCCATCGTTACATTGAAATTTTTGATTAATAGCTTAAATTCATCGATCACTATATCGTGAGTAAAATGCTCTATCTCATTTAATGGGTACGAACTTTCTTCCAAATATGTCTTTTCCTCATCTTTTAAATTATTTGTTGAATATAGATAAACAGCTCTTTCATTATCCCATACATCTCCATAATCAATTTCACGAAAATAACCTTTTTCGTCTTTTTCATATCTCTTTTTGTTATAAACTTTTTTTATGATCTTTAGTAGTTTATCATTCATATGATAGTTCATAGATTATTTCCTCCACTATTATTATTTTAGTAGAATCTTACAATTTGTGGTACTTTTTTTCTGGATTGATATAGTAGGGAGAGTATAAAATATTATGTGTAAATCATTACCGTCGCATAAATTTAAATTGATTTTTTCGTAAAATACAGAAAAACTTATTGGGAACTAGATTTAGTGTGGATAATGTAAGCTTTGTACTGAAATGCCTTTGAATCTCTTCAATAAAATGCTTTTGTATAGCGCTTTTCAGGTGCGATACACGCATAAAACCAAACACAGATTGGCAAAACAAGAAGCGCAAAATAAATGAATCGTGGGTAGTTTTAAATAAACGGGACAACCAAATGCATCGAAATAACGCACTTTTCGTATTGAACGGATGCCAAGATGAATTGTTTTGGAAGATGCATAAATCGGACAAGGCTGATTTCAAGCACTGATTTTGGTGTTGACCCATAATAAAGTTCAAAAAAACAATAGCCTATCAAAACCAAAATGATTTGATAGGCTATTGTAACAATCAACAATTAAACTTCTTTCGTATAACGTAAAATCGGTGTACGTGCTGCACGCGTTTCGTCTAAACGATTAATAACTGTTGTATGTGGTGCTTCTTGAACGATTGAAGGGTTTTCCATCGTTTCTTTTGCGATTTGAATCATTGTGTCACAGAATGCATCTAATGTTTCTTTTGATTCTGTTTCAGTTGGCTCAATCATTAACGCCTCTTCCACGTTTAATGGGAAGTACGTTGTTGGTGGATGGTAGCCAAAGTCTAACAGGCGTTTTGCGATATCGAGTGTACGCACACCTAATTTCTTTTGACGACGACCTGATAATACAAATTCATGTTTACAATGACGGTCAAATGGTAAATCAAAATGCTCTTGTAAGCGACGCATCATGTAGTTTGCATTTAATACTGCATATTCTGTTACTGCTTTTAAGCCGTCTGGACCCATTGTACGGATATACGTATACGCACGAACGTTAATACCGAAGTTTCCGTAGAATGGTTTTACACGTCCGATTGATTGTGGACGGTTGTAATCGAAGTGGAAAGTCCCATCTTCTTTTTTCACTAATATTGGCTTTGGTAAGTAAGGAATTAAGTCTGCTTTTACCCCTACTGGACCTGAACCTGGACCACCGCCACCGTGTGGACCTGTGAATGTTTTGTGTAAGTTTAAGTGTACGCAGTCAAAGCCCATATCGCCAGGACGTGCTTTACTCATAACAGCGTTTAAGTTGGCACCATCATAGTACACTTTACCGCCTACTTCATGAATAATTGCAGCCATGTCTAAAATATTTTCTTCAAATAAACCAAGTGTATTCGGGTTTGTTAACATAAGTGCCGCTGTATCTGAACCAACTACACGACGTAAATCTTCAAGGTCAACTAAGCCGTCTTCACCAGATCTGATTGTAATTGTTTCAAAGCCTGCTACTGTTGCAGAAGCTGGGTTTGTACCGTGTGCTGAGTCAGGAACGATAACTTTGTTACGGTGTCCTTCTCCGTTTGCTTCATGGAAGGCACGGATCATCATTAACGCTGTCCACTCACCATGTGCACCTGCAGCCGGTTGTAATGTTACTTCATCCATACCCGTAATTTCTTCTAATGAAGTTTGTAAATCATATAATAATTCCATTGCCCCTTGCACTGTTGACTCATCTTGTAATGGGTGAACGTTGGCAAAACCAGAAAAACGAGCAACTGATTCATTAATTTTTGGATTGTACTTCATTGTACAAGAACCAAGTGGGTAGAAGCCTGAATCTACGCCGTGGTTACGACGAGATAATGCTGTATAGTGACGCATAATATCTAGCTCAGATACTTCTGGAAGATCTGCCGCTTCCTCGCGAACAAGCTCAGCTGGTAATAAGTCTGTAAGATCGAAATCTGGCACATCTAATGGCTCTAAGTTGTAGCCTATGCGACCTTCTTTCGTAATTTCAAAAATGAGTGATTGGTTTTCGTTATGCATTGTGAGCCCCCATTTCCGCAACAAGCGTATCGATTTCTTCTTTTGTGCGAATTTCTGTTACTGCGATTAATGCGTGATTTTCTAATTCTGTGTAAACACGACCTAAGTCAAATCCACCGATAATACCTTTTTCAATTAAAGCTTTATTAATTTCTGTAACGGATTTATTTGTTTTTACAACGATTTCATTGAAGTGTGCACCTTGATAAAGCACTGTAAATCCAGCTGCTTCGAATGCATTTTTCGCATAGCGCGTCTTTACGATATTTTGTTTCGCCATTTCTTGCATACCTTGTTTCCCAAGTGCTGTCATTGCAACAGATGCTGCAAGGGCAAGTAATGCTTGGTTTGAACAGATATTTGAAGTCGCTTTATCACGACGAATATGCTGTTCACGTGCTTGTAATGTTAATACGTAACCACGACGGCCATCTTGGTCAACTGTTTCACCAACTAAACGACCTGGTACTTTACGCATTAATTTCGTTGTTACTGCAAAATAACCACAATGAGGACCACCATAACCTTCTGCAATACCAAATACTTGTGCATCACCAACTGTAATGTCTGCACCTAATTTACCTGGAGGTGTTAATACGCCAAGTGCTAATGGGTTTGCCGAAACGATGAATAAACCTTTTGCATCATGAGCAATATCTGCCATTGCTTGTAAGTTTTCTACTTGACCGAAGAAGTTTGGATATTGAACGATCACACCTGCAGTTTGATCATCTACTAAACCTTTTAATGCTTCAACATCTGTTACGCCATCTTTTGTAGGAATTGTTACAACTTCAATTGACTGACCGTATGCATATGTAGCAACAACGTCTTTATATTCTGGGTGTACTGCGCCAGAAACAAGTAATTTTTTACGACGTGTATGACCTGCTGCTAACATACCCGCTTCTGCTAGTGATGTACCGCCATCATACATAGATGAGTTCGCTAAATCCATTCCCGTTAATTCCGCAATCATCGTTTGGAATTCAAAGATTGCTTGTAATTCCCCTTGAGAAATTTCAGGTTGGTACGGTGTGTACGCTGTATAAAACTCAGAACGTGAAATAACGTGGTCTACGATAACTGGCTTATAGTGATTATAAACACCCGCGCCTAAAAACGATACATTCGATGCTGTATCTTTATTTTTTGCTGCAAGCTGAGCTAATTCTTTTGCTAATGCCGCTTCTGATTTTGCTGCTTTAATATTGTATAAACCTTTGAAGCGTACTTGTTCAGGAATGTCAGCAAATAGCTCATCCACACTAGAAACTCCAATACGCTCTAACATTTCTTGCTTGTCTTGTTCCGTCATTGGTAAATAACGATGTTTCATACGTAACCCTCTTTTCGAATTTTATTTACTGCGTTTATAGAATGGTTTTTCAACAATAACCGCTTTCGCAAACTTATTGCGAATTTCGATTTCGACTTCCATTCCAACTTCTGCAAATGCTGTAGTAATTAGAGCCATACCAATATTACGTTTTGTCATTGGTGATTGTGTACCTGTTGTTACTTCACCGATTTCTTGGCCATCTTTGAATACTTTATAGCCGTGACGAGGAATACCTTTATCAATCATTTCAATACCAACCGATTTACGTGTTAAACCAGCTTCTTTTTGAGCGATTAACGCTTCTTGTCCGATGAATTTCGGCTCTTTTTGAAGTTTTACCGCAAAGCCAATACCCGCTTCTAATGGGGAAATATCTTGTGAAAGCTCTTGTCCGTATAATGGCAAGCAAGCTTCAAAGCGTAACGTATCACGCGCACCTAAACCAGCTGCAATGACACCTTGCTCTTTACCAGCATCTAAAATTTTATCCCATAAATCAACGATCGCAGCTGGTGTTCCGTAAAGTTCGAAACCGTCCTCACCTGTATAACCACTACGTGAAACTAATACATGATGGCCTGCTACATTCACGTTATCTTGGAATTTGAAATACTTAATTGTTGTTAAGTCTGTATCTGTTAACGTTTGTAATACTTCTTCAGCTAATGGACCTTGTAAAGCAATTTGTGCAAAGTCATCCGAAGCATTTGTAATTGTTACGTCGCCTTCTACATGTTCCTGCATCCAAGCGAAGTCTTTTTCAATATTCGATGCATTTACACATAGTAAATAACGTGTTTCATCTAAACGATACGTTAATAAATCGTCTACAATACCGCCGTTTTCATAGCATAATGCGCTATATTGTGCGCCGCCAATCGCAATTTTTGAAATGTCATTTGATAATAATTTTTGTAAGTAAGGTAATGCATCTGGACCTTCTACAAAAATTTCACCCATATGTGAAACATCAAATAAGCCAGCGCGATTACGTACTGCATCGTGCTCTTCTTTAATTGAAGAAAATTGTACCGGTAAATCCCAACCACCAAAATCAATTGTTTTCCCACCGTATTTTGCATATTCATCAAATAGCGGTGTTCGTTTTAATTCATTTGTCATGTATAGTCCTCCTTTAAGTTTATGTAATTGTATTTCTCGTTGAAAATTTCATTCCCTTTTATAGGAATAGGTACGCTTATTTCTACTAAAAAGCAAAAAAATAGACAGACGAATCCCGTTTAATGAGATTCCCTGTCCTTGCACCTGAAAGTTACACCTAAAATTGAAAATCCCTTCACATTTTAGGCTTTCCCCTTTGGTGGCTGTAGTAGAACATCACAGCGCTCTCCAGAGTTGCGTCCAATACGAGTCTTTTTGCCTGAGAGATTCATAGATCCTCTATTTGCTCCTTCGGCGACGTGACTTCACGTTCTCTCCCCGTATCTTCATCCGCGTTGCTATAAAACTAAGTGAGTCAATTATGATAACTCTTAGCCATATCCTAACATTGAATGTAATGAGAACGCAATCTTTTTTTAATAACAGATAAAACACGAACCTAAATAATTATTTATCATCAATTGTTCGCTTTTAGACGATTCACTTGAAAGCCAATATACTCAACAATTTGTCTTAACGAGCGATTGGCTGTCAAAACTTGAATATGACCTGCTTCCCGGTAAAATTTTCTTCTGTTCAAGTACAGTTCCTTCAACTCTTGCTCTGTGGACGTTTGGACAATTGGACGATTTTTATCTTTGCGAATACGCATATAAATATCGTCAAAAAGTGCATCTAAGAAAAATACCAAGCCTGTCCGTCGCATAATTCTACGATTTTCTTCCCGAATCGCAACACCGCCGCCTGTCGCTATAATGCAAGCCTCATCTCGGAAAGTACGTAAAAACTCAGTTTCAATTTCTCGGAATCGCGTCTCCCCGTATTTTTCAAAGATTTCAGGTATTGTCATTCCTTGTTGCCTTACAATTTCATGATCCATATCATAATAAGGCATTTTTAAAAAATAACTTAGGCGCCTTCCAATTGCACTTTTCCCGCACCCCATAAAGCCAACTAAATATATCTTTCGCATGCAAATCACCTTCTTCTATAAACGTGCTACTTCCATCCATTATTCATACAAAGTACTAAGTATATTTATCGTAGCACGAACGTAAATAGATTCCAATGAGTTATACGTTTTTAATTGCGCAAAATATGCATTTGTATATAGTAATGCAGCTCCTGTCACAATAAATAATAAAATAATTGCAAATGGAAAAATAATTCCACGTTCATTCGTCAGCAAGCGGCATAACCAACCGTCTTTCCCTCCTCGTCCCATCTCGCATCACAACTTTCACTAATAATTCATTGCCATCAACCGTCAAACTCCACAGGTCCACATAAGGTAAGAGTATTTCATTCCCGCCCAAATTCGAGCGTTTGCGAATATGAAATTCAGAACGATCAAATATAAAGTAACGGTCAGCTTCATCAATCAGCTCTAATTGTAAACTCGTACTTGAATTAAGCTTACCGGTTAATGTGCGCTCATTGTACTGATTTAAATCATAGATAAATAATTCCCAATTCACTTCTTCTGTCATTTTTTCAAGTGTAATGATTTCCCGAAACCAAAAAATTAATAGTAAACTTATATTGGCAAATAAAATAAAAATCATGAGCTGAAAAATACTTTCTAAAAATGTAAATCCTTGTTCATTCCATATTTTCACTTTCATCACACGCATAATTCGTGCTCCTCTAAATCCGCATCATACGTTACACAAACCGAACCTGAATCAAAATTCCAAAAATATGAAACACCTTCAATTTCTTGTACACCACTCCATTCGCCATATCTTTGTTGCAGCAAAGCGCCGTTGAAAGCTACTTCAGCTGCATGTGCTTGCCATTTCTGTTCCTCCAATTGTTGTTTCATATGATAAGTTAGTGGAACGAGGCTCGTACTTAAAAAAAATAAAATCACAACAGCTAACAATGCTTCAACAAACGAAAAGCCCTGTTCATTCATTCCTCGTAAATCTTCCTTTCCCTATGTTAATTTTGTAGCCATACATTTCCCCTTCATAATGAAAAGCCATACTTCCAAAGGATTGCAAATTGCCATTTGTTTTAAAATGTAACCTCGGATTGGGTGCCGTTATATATAATTGCATCCCTTCTGGTAAATATGTGCGGTAGAAAATTTCTGTCCCAACAAAATATTTAATGACCACTTCAGTTCTGTCACGTATTTCGACAATAACGGGTTGTTGATCTTCAATCGCCTTCATTTGGGCCATACGAATTAACAATTCCACTTCGTCCATTGTTTTTAATACGGTGAGTCGATTAAGTTTGTCATGCGAAAAGTAAAATATGGATGAACATAAAATCATCAAAATGGCCAGTACGACTAACATCTCTAATAAGGTAAACCCCCGTTCGTTGCGAAGGCTTCGTTTAATCCCCACTCGCTTGGGAGGCTGATGCAACCTTTCCCTCTGCATCAATCGTTACTTGTTCGCCATTCGGACATTCTTTATTCGTTTCTGGAACATAGCCCGCCGTGACTAAATCATCCATCGACGTTGGAAAGTTTTTATTTTCCAGTTTATACGCCTCGACTTGCCCCTGAATCATCACAACGTAAGCATCACAGCCCTTTTTATCAATGGATGCGAAATGTTTGGAAACATTAGGTATCGTCACCAGAATTAAAATGGAAATTATTAACAATACCACTAACATTTCCACCAAAGTAAAACCTCGTTCATTTTTCAAGTTGTTTTCCCCTCTCAAATAAAATCAAGTACATCATACATCGGAATCAATATACTTAAATATGCAGCTATCACACAGGCTGCAATAATCATAAATAATAGCGGCTGAATCATCGTCATCAAAAGTCGGATGGTCGCCTGTAAACGTTGATCTAATAGCTCACAATATAAAATCAATTCGCGCCCAAGCATGCCACTCGCTTCCCCGTGCGCAATAAAATGTTCAAACTTGGGATAGAAATAACCATCCAGTTGAACCGCATCTGATAAAGAATCCCCTAAAATCACTTTCGCTTGTAATACTTGTGCAACATAGGCAATTTGATTTTGATGCTCTTGTTTTTTTAAATGGTCTAGTGCGTGCTGCAAGGAAAAGCCTGCCAGTAGCAAATTCCCTAATACCCTTGAAAATTGGCGGGTCAATAGTAATTTCCAAAAGTGGCCGAGCAAGGGGATTTTAAAGAGAAAGGATAACTGGAGGTCGACACGTTTGCGTTTAATATAAAATATAAACGCGATTACTACACCTAATACAAGCGTTACTAAAACAAGAATATAATCAGGCATATGCAAGAAAAATTTGGACCATTGCACACTTGTCGACGTATCATTTTGGGCCCTTGATGTAACCATTGTTGAGATATTCGGTAAAAAAAACGTACGAAAGGCAAGAAATAGCCCCATTAAAAATACAAATAATATAACAGGATAGGACAGCACCTTCACTAATTGAGATTTCATTTCTTGTTGAAAGGTCAACTGCTGCGAAACAATCTGAACGGTTTCAGCTAACTGACCCGTCAATTCCGCCAACTCAATCGACACCAAATACTGCTTTTCCAAGCCTAATAGCTTTAAAACTTGTGTAGCACCACCTCCATCATGAAGTATCTCATCCACTTTTTGTTGCACTTCTTCAAACCTCTTCATATGAAAAGGTAATAGCATTTGAATGCAATGTGCGAATGTATAGCCTTCTTTTAATAAATCCCCTATTCGTTCTAAAAATGCCGGAAAATCTGACAATTTTGCTTTTCCATTACTTGTAAGACTGAAATTTGCAATACGCCCCCTAATAAGAGGTAGGTTCATACAGTTTCACCCCTAATTTTGCCCTTTGACCGACCAATGATTGATCATAGGGGAGCGTATATTTTCGTTGATGGGCTATTTCATTTAAAGCGGTTTCTAACGTAGCTTCGGAAAGGATTTCAAACAATGCTTTTTGCTCATCTTGTTCCGTAGTAATTAGCGTTTGCGACACAACAGCTATGAGCATTTGTCGCATCTCCTCCACCGAAACGTCTAAATCCATTAAGCGATACAAGCAATTGATTGTATCCTTTGCGTGAATCGACGAAATGACTAAATGCCCGGTAAAAGCTGCTTCAATGGCAATTTTCGCCGTTTCTTTATCGCGAATTTCTCCAACCATAATGATATCTGGAGAATGCCGTAAAATCGCTTTTAATCCGGTCGCATACGTAACACCCGCGCGCTCATTTACTTGAATTTGTAATAGCTGCTCTTGGCTACTTTCTACGGGGTCTTCGAGTGATATAACGTGACGGGATAACTCGTTTGAACAATATTGCACAAGCGAATACAGTGAAGTCGTCTTGCCAGAGCCAGTAGCACCACTTATTAGTAATAAACCTTGTGACTGCGTAACAAGCTGGCATAGTTCCGTTGCGGCTTTCGTATCATAGCAAAGGGTTGAAATAGGAAGTGTGTAATTTTGGCGTAATAAACGAATGGCTAAGCTCTCTTTATGAAAGGCAGAGGGCAATGTGGAAATTCGGAAGGAATAAAAATGATCGTTTAGCTGTTTTTGAAAAGCTCCGCTTTGAGGTTTTCGCTTCTCGCTAATATCTAAGGAGGATAAAAACTTGAAATAGGAAATCATTCTGTTTGCAATATCACTTGGAAGCTCACCCGCGTGAATAAATTGCCCATATTTTCGAAACATGATTTTGTACTGATGTTCCCCTGGTAGCAAGTGCAAATCAGACGCATCAAAATGACTCGCCCTTAACAATAACTGCTCGCACTTATGTTTTATAATGGATTCTTGTTCCATAATAACGCCTCTTTTCATCGTTTTTTCATGAAGAGTACCGCAAAACTATCTTAGCGATATTATATATTGAAAAAATACGAAAACCTATCGAATGTTAGAAAGTTTCTTTTTGCACATTAATTTCTATTGAAATCAACTTTTTCGCCATAAAATAAGGTAAAATAATCCTATGGTTAAAAATTAGTTTTTTTATACATAAAATAACAGGAAAAAGTTGAGGTGATAACAATCATACACCCTATTAAAATAACAAGTACATTAGCAGATGAGACGCGCTTTTCGATTTACGAATATATGTTGCAGCGTAAAGAATTCTTTACCGTACAAAACATCGCAGACGAATTTAAAATCCACTCTAACGTTGCCCGATTACATTTAACGAAACTTGCTGAGATTGGCGCTATTTCATCAGAATATTTAAAAACAGGAAAGGGTGGTCGTCCGGGTCGCGTATACAAAGTGAAACAAGACGGTATCACGATTAGCTTCCCTCGCCGCGATCATTCTCTTTTATTAAAATGGTCATTAAATTTAATTGCTGAATTAGGGGAAGTTGCCCTAGAAAAAGCAAAAGAGCTCAGTTACGAGGATGGCAAAATGTCTATTCAAGAATTATTAAGCGAACGAAGACATCGATTACCACTTCCATTTGAAGAAAAGGTCAATCTTTTAACGAATTCTGCAAAGCTTATTGGCTATATTCCAGAAGTGAAGGAACACGAAAATGTAAAATCACTTGTTTTTTCGATTTTTAATTGCCCATTCCACGATCAAATTGCCCGACATGGAAAGATTGTTTGTGCGTTGCATGAATCGTATTTACGTGGTCAGGTAGAAGTTTTGTTCGAAACAGAAGTATTTTCTCAATTCGAAAGCATGCTCCATTCATGTGACTACTGCAACTATAAAATTGCGATTCATGAATAATTAATCATCACAATACGTTCAATATAGTAACCTTTTATATTACTATAAGTTGAATGAAGTATTAGAAAGTGGACGCTTTTAGGAGCAGTGAAACGCGAATCGAAGTCTCATGACAGTGCGGAACTATAATTAGTTAAAAAATCCCACTCGTTTGTCACAACAATTCCATAAGTTGCAGTTTACTTTATAGCGCTTCATGTTTTATAATAGAAATGAGATTATTTGATTTTATGCAAAAGGAGGGGAATTCTTCAATGAGCAATATGTATAAAGTTATGGCATTTTGGACTGCTATTTTCGCCGTTTTGTTCTACCTTGGTGGTATGAACGAGGTTTCGCTATTATTCATAGGTAATACTGGTTTGTTCTTATTATTAGGCTTCTTAAATCTTTCAGAGCGCATGTACATGTACATTTTCGGTGCGTATTTAACAGTTTTCTTTGCAGGATTTACTTATTACACAACGTTCTTACACACACCAGGTGGAGGACACTAATACGCAAGACAAAACCGACTAGCCAATGGACTAGTCGGTTTTTGTTTTCACGTTTAATACCAACAGCTTACTATGGAACAAAGGCTAAGCTCGTCACGTCCTGTGACAACGCCTTTGTAACCAACTTCGTATTGACCTAAAACCCATTCAGAAACGGATTTGCATCCGTTTCCGCTGCTGGAGTTGTGTAATTTCCATGACCTGGATAAATAATGGTATCCACTGGTAAAGACAGTAATTTATCATGAATGGACTGCATCAATATTTTCATCGACCCGCCGATTAAATCCGTACGTCCGACACTGCGTTCAAACAGCGTATCCCCAACAATCGCAAATCCAGCCTCTTTAAAAATAAACGACACACTTCCTGGTGAATGCCCTGGTGTATGAACTACCCCAAATGTAAAATCACCAATTGTAAGCGGACCTTCTTGACGAAGAATATGCGCTTCATTTGGCGCCTTAACAACATAATTGGGCAGCTCTGCATATTTCCCTGAGCCATTTTTTAACGGGTCAGCAAGCCAACTCACTTCTTTTTCATGTACATAAAGCGGAAGTTCCGCAAATCCTTCTCTTATCGTGTCAACAGCCCCAATATGATCGAAATGGGTATGAGTTAATAAAATCGCTAAAGGCTTTAATCCGTTTTTGCGTAGCGTACTGATTAAAAAGTTTGCTTCTTCACCCGGATCAAAAATTAAGCACTCTTTCTTTTTATTGCTCACTATGTAACAATTGGTTTGTATTGGTCCAAGTGGGTAAACACGGACATTATAGTTAACCATCATAATTCCTCCAAGTTATAAAGTAATTGTTTCTTTCCCATTATACCAACTTTCTATTTCGAATCAATTATACCTCAGCATAATTGATTCCGGAATCGGCTGAAATAAGAGAAAGCTTTCGTTCATATAAATGTCATTTTTAGTCCTCGACAAACGAACTGGAAACCTTTACAATAAAGGAGGAATATTGTTTGCGACATTATTTTTTAATGTCGAAAGGAGTGTCAATTTTAATGAACTTATTAATGGTTATTTTCGGTTTAGTTTCGATTTTTGGCGTAGTTGGCGTATTCCAATCAATCAAAGAAAAAAACATTTTAGCAATTGCTTTTAACGCAGCAGCTGCAGGTGTATTTGGTTGGTTCGTGATCATGACGGTTTTAAACCAAGGCTATCCACCAACTGCTCATTAATCGAAAAAAACGTATCGCTCATGTAGCGGTACGTTTTTTTATTACTTAATCAATTACGCCCCAGCGTAATTGCGTCCAGATTTTTTCGTGCTCGCTCGAAAACTCCCCTAAAAAATCTGTGACATCCGCCGAGGCTTAACTTGATTCATCTCCACTGAATAGAATTGCATTTTCGGCATTCATCCACCACTTATATAAGTAGTGAATGAATGCTGAATCAAGTTAAATAGAGAAAAGCGCCTCAATTAAGAGACGCTTTTCTTATTTTACAGAATCAATTTTTAAATTCCCTGTTTTTTCATCATAGAAACGAAGTAAGTCTCCATTAATAATCGCATCGTTATATTCTAATTCCTTCGCTGCACGATCGATATAAGGTTGACAGTTTTCAATTTCGATTTCATCCCCTGTTGCACGATCATAACAAACTTCACCCGCATATACTAGCTCATCTGTAATTACACGACCGTCACGGAAAATAACGAAATCCTCATGTTCCTCAGAAAATAAATCTGCCCCAAGTTGCATATCCTTCGACGTATCAATTCCAAGTAAGTGTAATATCGTTGGACGAATATCCAGTTGTCCTGATACCGTATCGATCACTTGTCCATCATTAGAACCCGGGATATGGATGTAAAATGGAACTGATTGTAATAAAGCACTATCCATCGGTGTAATTTCTTCTTTACCTAAATATTGCGCCATTGCTTTATTATGGTTTTCTGAAATTCCATAATGGTCACCGTACATCACAATAATCGAGTTTTCATAGATTCCTTGTTCTTTTAAGTCATCAAAAAATTCTTTAACAGATTCGTCTAAATAACGAGCTGTTTGGAAATAGCGATTTAACGTACCTGAATTTGAATCAAACTCCGGAATCATAATATCCTCTTCATCTAAATAGAATGGATAATGATTTGTTAAAGTAATTAAACGACTATAAAACGGTTGTGGCATTTCCGCCATATGCTTTGCTGACTGCTCAAAGAACGGAATATCTTTAAGTCCCCAGTTCACAGCTTCTTCTTCTTTTACTTCATATGACTCCACATCATAAAATTTATCTATATTAAATGACTGATAAATCATATCACGATTCCAAAACGACTTGTTATTGGCATGCATGACATTTGTAAAGTAACCATTTTCCCCTAGTCGCTCCGCAAATGAATTGTACGTATTCCCACCATGTGTGAAGAATACCGCACCACGTCCTAAACCATATAACGAGTTTTCAAAAATAAATTCAGAGTCAGATGTTTTCCCTAACCCCGTTTGATGATAGAAATCATTGAAATAATAAGTGTCTTTGTCTTGTGTCAATGAATTCAGGAAAGGTGTAATCACTTCTCCATTCATTTCATTGTTAATAACGAATGTTTGTAACGATTCTAACGAGACCGCAATGACATTACGCCCCTCGTATTTACCAAGCATTTTTACATTTGGCTCAGCTTGATTCGCACGAACATAGTTATTCACTTCAACTAATTCACTGCCATCCGCCAATGCACGTTGAGCAGACGATTTTGATTGAATATAAATATCATATAGGTGGTAATTATATGTCCCTAAATTTTTCACTAATAATTCACGGTCAAAGCTACGTGTTAATAGCTGTGGACGCTCTGTTTCTGCTAAACCTAAATTCAAGAAGAACACAGCCGCTGCCATTACGAAATAAGCTTTACGCGCATCTTTACGAACCGGTAATATATCGCCATTATTTTTTGGAATAAATTTAACTGCCATTAACAAAATAAATACATCAATAAAGTACAATATATCTATCGGGTTAATAATTTCCTTTGCCGACGTTCCAAGACCACTAAAGTTGCTCGTTTGGAATAGCACTGGCAATGTTACAAAGTCATTATAGAAACGATAAAATGCTACGTTTCCGTATAGCACGAATGCGAGCACAATGCTCCCACCTACGATATAGCGAATTCTCGTCTTTTGTGTTTTGAAAAATAATGATAGGCCATAAAAGAATAATAAAAAGCTAATTGGATTTATGATCAAAATAAAAGTTTGCATCATATTTTCTAACTTCATATCAAAACTTGTTCCATAAACGATAACCGTTTTAATCCAAGTTGCTATTACAGCAATCGCTAATATCGAATGTTTAGGCCATTTAAAAGATTTCATTTCCTAACATCCTCTCCTAATAATCAAATTCGATTTTTAATATATTTCTATTTAAAAATAGTAACTTTCAATGAAACAAAATATATCTTAATCTTTTTTATTTATTTTATCAATTATTTTGTTTTTGAAAATTACCCTAGTAATAAGTACGTTTAACTTTTAAAAAGGTTTCATGACAAAACATAAAACAGCGGTAAATTCCGCTGTTTTATGGTCATACATTCTGAAATAAGTTAACGTTTTATATATTTTAAGAATTGCTTCGGGGTTCTCTTATTCAGCCGTAGCTGGGCTTTCACTGAATAACATCACCTATTTGACATGCAAATTCAAATTAATCATTCCTATTACAATCACTATTATTATACTACAATTGATTTGTTTTGGCTTCTTTTATCTTTCTTTCTTCTTGACGTAAAATTAACATCGCCATTTGGTAATCTTTAATGTCAATAAATTTAGCCTTGTATAATTCTTTTATTTCATCTTCCATTAAGTGCAAATCTCCAATACGGTCACGCGTGTATATGTAAATACCGTAATTTTTTAATAACCCGATAATATCTAATATTGATTGCATAATCGTTCCTCCTATGAACTATTGACAGTTCATTCGTCCTTTATCCGTAATTAGTATATGAACCGGAATATCATGTGGTTCTTTCGGAATTTGATTCATTAGCTGTTCTTCAAAAGCTAAGGATATTAACTCACCCTGAAATGACGGCAAGTAGCGATCATAATACCCGCCCCCAAAGCCGATGCGATAACCACTTTGATCAAAAACAACTCCCGGTACTATAATAACATCAATTTCATTTTTTTCCACAAGTTCCGTCTGCTCAGGAATTGGCTCTAAAATATTTTTAAAGACACGCTCCGTTTGCATAAAACTATCAATTTCATAAAACGTCATTGTACGATCTGCCGGCTCACATTTTGGAACGACTACACGTTTTCCTAATCGCCAAAGTTGCTCGATAATGGCTGTTGTATCCACTTCTGGTTGGTTGCTAATTGTAATGGCGATTGTTTTTGCCTCTTGAATCACTTGCTCGTCCAATAATTTTTTGGCAATTATAAGCGAACGGCTTCGATAGTCGCTCGCAGATAATAGACTTAACTGTTGTAAAACCCGAATGCGTTGCTGCTTCTTTTCCATACGATTCCCCTACCCTCAAAAAATTACACAACGGCCCGTCATCAAGAGATCGATAGGTGCCTTGCATTATGTATAAAATCAATTACGCCCCAGCGTAATTGCGTCCAGATTTTTTTCGAGCTCGCTCGAAAAACTCCTCTTAAAAATCTGTGACATCCGCCGGGGCTTAACTTGATTCAGCCGGGGGGTGAACCCCACTGAATAGAATTGCCTATTTCGCATTCATCCCCACTTATAGAAGTAAGGGACTTCTGCTGAATCAAGTTAAAAAATTCAACCCTTGCTAAGATGGCGCGAGTTGAGTACTTTCTTCTATGTATATTTCTATGAAGCGGACTACTTTTCTATTCACGTGAACAATCAAATAGGAAAAAATGAAAGTAAAAAGCCAAAACCAACAAGTGGTTCTGGCTAATTGAGCAATTACTTTGTTTCACGGTGAGTAGTGTATTTCTTCTCACGTGAGCAATATTTTTTAAGTTCAAGACGTTCTGGATTGTTACGCTTGTTCTTTTTTGAAATATAGTTACGTTCGCCGCAGTCTGTGCAAGCTAAAGTAATATTTACGCGCATCATTAACCCTCCCACTCTAATTCAAGAATTCTAATTTAAAATTGAGCATGATTTATACGACTAATCCATTATAACATGTTTTATAAAGAAATCCAGTTGTTATTTAATAATTGATTAAACTTTTTTTAACTCAAATTATATTTATATAGGTAGAAGGTGGATTTGCCCGTTCCATTATTTCATTGGCATTCAAACAATCATTGCAGGAATTAACGCCGAAGTACCATTTATATGATAAAATAGATGCAAGCAACGTTCAATAATAGGAGGACTCTCAGTGGATATCGCAACAATTATTATGATTATCGGAATCGTTTTTATTATTATTTCCATGTTCTTAAAAGATAAATCAAATAAAATAGAAAACGATTTAGAAGACTTATCAATTAATATTTACCAGGAAACAAATGCGCTAAAGCGACGTATTAAAACGGTAGAAGAGGAACTTTTAGTCGAACCTAACTTCCAAATTCAACCGCAAAAAAAATTACCAGCAAAACAAAAAGATGCGATGGAAAGCTTTCAACAAGTAGCTGCCCAAGTAAAGGCCGCTCAAGCATACGGTTCTCAAACGACACCATCCGCACCTCAAACACAAGGAACAAAACCTATTAATGGGATTTTAGTCAGCCAAGTTCTCGCTCTCCATGAACAAGGCCATTCTCTTGAAGACATTAGTATTCGCTCTACATTAACACATGCACAAATACAATCCATTATCGCTTCTGGAGGCCGCCTATGAAAACTTCCTTACGTGCATTTGGAATTGGTTTATTTATAGCTGGCGCAAGTTTTACGTTGTACGAAAAATTTGGACCGATTGCCGCAACACAAGAGGTTTCACAATATGAGGAGCAAATTGCCGCATACGAACAACAAATCGACAGTCTAGAACAGCAGCTTCAAAAAGAAAACACGGTGGCCACTACAATAAAAGAATCTACAAAACAGGAGGCAAAAAAGGAGCAGCCGACTAATACCACTTCAAAAGAACAAGATGTCATTACGCGCACCATTTACATATATGAAAATATGTCACTTTATGAGATTGGTCAGCAACTAGAAGCAGAGCAAATCGTAAAAAATGGCCGCGAAATCGAGCTCTACTTGTCAAAGCCTGAGTTTTCACGTTCCATTCAAAAAGGTGCATTTGACTTACACTCCGATATGACAGTCGACCATATCGCTAAAACATTGACAGGTAAAAAAATGGACTAATATTGACCATCCAAAATAGAAGTCATTTCTTATTTTCATGCGAATCATCGAACGGTTCGCATGTTTTCTGTTTTTTATCAGGAGATTCATTCAAGTAAGGATGTGTTAAATTGGTGAAGAGTCGAGCAGCACTCATTAGTTCCTTTGTACTTTTATGTATATGTATGATTTTATCCTTCCCCTTCCTGAACAATCGAATGGTAGATGCCCGCGCCACATTCATGTCTTTTCCAATCAGAAATCAAGATGGGTATATAACAATCGGCATCATTGGATCTATTTTATTTGTAATCGCAATCATTTTACTTGTTATTGGTTTAAAGAAATATCATGTCCGAATCGTATTTATCGTTCTGATCTTAAATGCTATGTTGCCCAATCAACTGATGACATTGTACCAAGAAACTTTCGCAAAAGGGATTTCTGCCATTTCATATGATGGGAAAGGGCATTGTACTTTTGAAAACGTAAGCAAAAATCGGCTAATTGGTGAATGTAACTTTGTATTACAGAATCATAGTAATGACGATGTGACTTTTGAAATAGAATTTTTAGATCCTTATTTCATAGAAGATGACGCACGAATGGAATCACTCATGAATGTAGCGGGACTACATACAATTACAGTCGAAGCCAATCGTAAAAAATCTATTAATATGAAGGAACTAATTAATGTAACCGATGTTCCAAATCATATTGAAAGTGGCTCCTCAAGCAATATTCATTTTAAATTAATAGATAGAAAAGCTGATCGCATTTTATAGCCTCATTAACATTCTACTTATAAAAGACGCATTCGCATTAAGTTCATTTCGAATGCGTCTTTTCATGAAAAAATCTGTGAAATCCACAGGGGTTTGAATCCCCACTTATAGAAGTAGAAGATTACTGCTGAATCGAGTTAAAATAATCCCTAACAAATGAAATAAATTGATTGGTTGCTGATGACTTTTTTGTGTTGTCTAAATAGGCAATACCAATTGCGCGTTTGCAATTTTCAGCATCTACTGGAATCATTTGCACCTCATATTGTTCAATTCCCTTAATTGAAGGAATTAAAGAAACACCTAACCCGCTTTCCACTAGCCCCGCTAACGTATGTACCTCTTCCCCTTCAAACGCCACATTCAGCGGAAAACCCTCTTGTTGAAACAACTCATCCACTGAGTTACGCAAAGAATTTCCTTTTTTGATTGTAATAAATGGACGATGGGCAAACTCCTCCACCTTAATAAACTCCTTTTTGCTAAGGACATCATTTTTCGGAACAATTAAAAATAACTCCTCTTCCCATAACTTTTCCCAATAAATATACGATTTATAGTCCAGTGAAGAAATTAAACATACATCCAATTGACCATCTTCTAGCTTTTCTAGTAATACCCCTGAATTACTTTGGGTCAATTGAAATTTCATGTTTGGGTAGACGGTCCGAATATCGTTCATTAACGCTGGAATAACTTTCAGCCCAAGCGTATGCATAAAGCCGATTGCCACCTCCCCATAACCTGGTGAAACGATATTTTGTAAATCTTCACGTGCCTTATCATAATCGCGTAGTAGTTGTTCCGTACGTTCTAAAAAAAAGCGTCCATAACGATTTAAACGAATTGTTCGGCCACGTCGTTCAAATAATTGTGTACCTAGGCTCGCTTCTAATTGGGCAATCGATTTGCTTAAGGCTGGTTGAGTAATATGAAGTTGTTCCGCTGCCCGCGACATATTTTCATATTGCGCAACGGTCTTAAAATAGAGTAACGGTAATAATTCCATTTTCCACATTCCCCTTATTACTTTTATTTATAAGCGACATAAAAACAATGAATTATCTTTATTATGACACGTTCCTTATACTGAAGGAAATAGCAAACCAATTTTAGGAAGACATGTGAGGTTTTCATCGATGAAATACATACAAAGAGGAACAAAACAATTTACACTTACGAACTTAGCTTTATTTGCAGCTGGATTTATTACATTTGCCAACCTTTACGTGACACAGCCTTTATTGCCACAGTTTGCACATGATTACGATGTGTCTCCCGCTGTTGCAAGCTTATCTCTTTCTGTTGCTACTTGTGTGCTAGCCTTTAGTTTAATCCTATTCGGGTCGTTATCAGAAGCTTGGGGGAGAAAAAAATTAATGACTGTTTCCATCATCGCCGCTTCATTTCTTACAATTACTCTTGCTTTTGCCCCAACATTTGAAATATTATTATTGCTCCGTATCGTACAAGGCTTTGTATTTGCAGGTGTGCCAGCAATTGCTATGGCGTATTTAGGAGAAGAAATGGAGCCGTCAAGCTTAGGTGTAGCAATGGGCTTATACATAAGCGGCAATGCCATTGGGGGACTTTCTGGGCGAGTCATTATGGGCATGATGACGGACTTCTTTAGCTGGCAAATGGGGATGATTTTTTTAGGATTACTTAGCTTAATCATTTGTCTTTATTTCATTTGGGCTTTGCCGCCATCGAAACACTTCAAACCGCGCCCACTTCAATTAAAAGCAATGACCCAATCATTATTGCAGCATTTAAAAGATCCTGGTCTCATTTGCTTATTCGGCATTGCCTTTACGCTCATGGGCAGCTTTGTTACGATGTTCAACTATATCGGGTTTAAACTCCTCGATGCACCGTACAATTTAAGTGCAACCATTGTCGGATGGATTTTCATCGTTTATTTAGTTGGTTCATGGAGTTCCGCATGGTTTGGTAGCTTATCCGATCGTTTTGGTCGACAACGCGTCCTCTACATCGGTATTTTCATTATGATGAGCGGTGGGTTGCTTACATTACCAGAAAGCTTGCTAGTAAAAATTATAGGCATTACAGTATTTACATTCGGATTTTTCGGCTCGCATTCGATTGCTAGTGGTTGGGTGAGTCACCGCGCCATAAAAGACAAGGCTCAAGCTTCATCGCTTTATTTATTTGCCTATTATTTAGGGTCAAGTGTTGGAGGAACGGTTGGCGGTATTTTTTGGGTTCGCTATGGCTGGACTGGTATTATCGTGTACATTACAAGCGCGTTAGCTATCACTTTTACACTTGCGGCCGTCATCCATTTAATTAATCAATCGCAGAAAACGGTCCAAACAAGCGTTCAAACATAAAAAAAGCAAGTTCATTCTTCTCATTCGAATGAACTTGCTTTTTCTTATTATTGTCGAACCCACGTAAGTCCTAGCGTTCCTTCACCTGCATGTACGCCAACGCAAGCTGAAAGTGGTGTTGGTGTAAAGTTGATTGTCGGGAATTGAACTTCCAATTCCTTTTTCCACTCTACCGCACCCACTTCATTGTTACAGTTAATCACTGCCACTTCTAGTACGGGTGATTTTACAATCGCTTCTTGTAATTGCTCAATCGCAAACTTCTTAGCGCGTTTGTCTGCTCGAACTTTTTGAATCACTTCTACTCCGCCCGCTTCGTTGTAGGCAATTACTAATTTGATGTTTAACAGATTACTTAAAAACATGGCCGTTCCTGATACACGACCACTTTTATGTAATTGCTCTAAGCTTGCTGGTATGAAGATTAACCTTGATTTATCACAAATCGCTTCAATTTGCTTCACAATTTCCTCTGGTTCAAGACCTTGCTTTTCGAGTTCCATCCCTCTTTCCAGCATTACTTGCATTGGATAAGAACCGATTTTAGAATCGATCGCATAGTTTTTGAAGCCCGCCTGTTCAGCTGCCATTGGAGAACTCACAACTGTACCGGATAATTGCTCAGAAGTATGGATGGCAATCGCACAATCATACCCTTCTTCTTTCAACTTTTCATACAAGGCAACATGTTCACCAAATGCGGGCTGTGATGTTTTTGGATGTTGTTTTGCATCGCGCAATTTATGATAAAATTCGTCATGTGTCATATCAATCGTTTCGCGTAGAGCGCCCTCTTCAAATATAATATTTAACGCCAATACATGGACATTATTTTTTTCAATGAATTCTTCAGTTAGCAATGCGGCTGTGTCTGTTACCCAGGCAATCTTTTTTCCCATTAATTGTGAGCCCCTTGATTATGTATTTTATATCTCCACAAAATGTATAGGAGAATACGTTCTCACCATAGTGACATTTGTCATATTCTAATATTTTTTTGAGGAATAGGACATTTTTTCGACATTTTTCACCAATGTGTTTTTTTGTAATACACGTTAATTATTTTACAGTTCAGCTAAAATTAAGTACGCTATCAATAGAATTTCAACTATTTTATTCTCAAGGAGGGATTGAATGAATCTTTATGAAATTACTGTACACACTGAAAATCATGAACACTATTCATTAGAAAAGTATAAAGGCAATGTGCTGCTCATTGTGAATACTGCTAGTAAATGCGGATTCACGAAGCAATTTACACAATTAGAAGCCCTCTATCAAAAATACAAAAATCAAGGTTTCACTGTTTTAGGCTTCCCTTCCGATCAATTTAAACAGGAATTGGATTCGGGTGAAGAAGCTGCCCAATTTTGCCGCCTTGAATACGGTGTATCATTCCCGATGCATGAAATCGTTAAAGTAAACGGTGCCAATGCACATCCACTTTTCCAACATTTAGCCTCAGAAAAGAAAGGCTTGTTAGGACAAGCAATTAAATGGAACTTCACAAAATTTTTAGTCGATCGTGAAGGCAATGTTATAAAACGTTATGCTCCTGTCGATACTCCCTTAGTAACCGAAAAGGAGATTGAGCAATTATTATAAAAAGCAACGTTATTTATGTAAATTCATCACCATGAATAAAACGCTTTCAATTTTTAAGCTTAATGTTTTGACGATAGTTTAAGGGTATACTATAATGAACTTATCTTCGGTAATGAAGAAAATTTAAAATTATAATTACTAATTAGGGAGTGTTTATTGATGGGTCGTTTAGAAAATAAAGTAGCAATTATTACAGGTTCAGCACAAGGTATGGGTGCTGCTCACGCTAAACTTTTCGTATCACAAGGCGCTAAAGTTGTTTTAACAGACTTAAATGAAGAAAAAGGACAAGCATTTGCTGCTGAACTTGGCGAAAACGCAATTTTCGTTAAACAAAACGTTGCAAGTGAAGAAGATTGGGCGACAGTTGTTGCAAAAGCTGAAGAAGCATTTGGTCCAGTTAACGTATTAGTAAACAACGCTGGTATTACAATGGCGAAAAGCATGTTCGACATGACAGTTGAAGAATACCGTCGCATTGTTGATATTAACCAAGTTTCAGTATTCTTAGGTATGAAAACTGTAGCACCTTCTATGGAGAAAGCTGGCGGCGGTTCAATCGTTAACATTTCTTCATTAAACGGTTTAGTAGCTGGTGCAATTGGTTACACAGATACTAAATTCGCAGTTCGTGGTATGACAAAATCAGCGGCAATCAGCTTAGCGTCAATGGGCATCCGCGTAAACTCTGTACACCCAGGTGTTATCGCTACACCAATGACTGTTCAAGAAGATACAAAAGCAGCAGTTGAAGCGTTCGCTAAATTTATTCCATTAAAACGCGTTGCACAATCAGAAGAAGTTTCAAACATGGTATTATTCTTAGCTTCTGATGATTCTAGCTATTCTACTGGTTCTGAATTTGTTATTGACGGCGGAATTTCAGCTCAATAATTATATTAATATGGGTATTGATTTTAAGTTCTTCTCAATATCCCAACAATTACAGCCAGTTATCGATTTTTTTCGGTGGCTGGCTGTTCATTTTGTATTTCCCATTAAATTGATACACCGTACATAGTAGTAACTTATTACAATAAAACGAAATTGAAAACACATGGCTAGTCCGAGTGAGTCCGACCGCTTCCCTTTGCCGAAAAGGATTTACATTTGCATTTAGACATAAATAAAAAATCGCTATCGTGTAAGTAATACTTTAGCGATTTATATCCAACATTACGTTCTTATTTTCTCACCAATGTCTATTTCGAATCGCTTCCTCAATATCAATCTCGATTTGATAAGCGTTCAGCATTAAGTAGACCGTATCTGCTATTGACTCTCTCGCAACCGTTTCGATTTCGCTCCCATTCTCCTCAAATTCTTCAGCTAAATCATTAATTCTATGTGTCATTTCGTCTAATTTTAGTTGCACGGTTTCATTTGTATGGTTTTCCGTTTCCAGAAAGTGAGCGACTCCTTCAATTGTAGCTTTGATCTTGTCTACTAAAAAATCTGGGAAGTATGAATCTCTATACATATCTACTAAATAATTTATGTCTTTTGCCAATGCTATCCCTCCATCATATTGAATCTATAAATATAGTAACATATGAGTGTTGTGGGTTTACAGGTAATTCAAATTTATAACTGCATACCTCTACCTCTTGAATTAAAGCCGCATAATGTCATATTAGAAATAATTGGATGGATAATGAACTAAAAAAGCTTAAAGGAATCATTGATTTCCTTAAGCTCTTCTCATTATGATTGTGAATTCACAAGTATCTTAATTTGATTTTTTTCTTTCATTAATGTTTCAAAACCTTCTGTTACTACATCATCCAGTCCTATTCGCTTAGTTACAAGCTTGTCAGCTGGGAAATACCCTTGCTTCATCAATTCCATGACAGCTGGGAAAATATCACGATACGCAATGATTCCTTTTACTGTTCGCTCTGCAAGTACAATATTATTCGGCTGAATTGAAGCCTCCGATTCCCAAATTGACACAATAATTGTTTCACCCTCAAACGTAGTCGAATCAATAGCTTGCTTCAATACTACGGGTATTCCAGTTACTTCAAATGCAACATCTACACCGCCGTTTGTTAACTCGTGAATCCGAGCTATAGGATCTT
The DNA here is from genome assembly GCF_050272495.1 of Solibacillus cecembensis. NCBI lineage: Bacteria > Bacillati > Bacillota > Bacilli > Caryophanales > Caryophanaceae > Solibacillus > Solibacillus cecembensis. The sequence goes on from NZ_JBNNMF010000017.1 coordinate 100,700, forward strand.
CATTTTGTGGATTTATGACTGCACTCGCGCCTAATTCTAAGGCCTTTGCAGCACGCTCTTCTGAAAGCTCTACCGCGTAAATTTCCGATGCACCCGCTGCACGAAGCGCTTCAATTACAAGCAGACCAATAGGACCTGTACCAAAAACAGCTGCTTTGTCTCCTGCCTTAATTTTACTTAAACGTACTGAATGGAGTGCAACAGCCGCTGGTTCTACAAGGGCACCTTGCTCATAAGAAAGACCCTCAGGCATTTTATGTACCATTTTTTCATCTACCATTGTATATTCCGAGAAACCACCACCTCCACCTGAAAGCCCGTGAAACCCTAAATGAATACAAATGTTGTATTTCCCTTTTTTACATGCAGCACATTCTCCACAAGCTAGAATAGGCTCAACTACAACAGCATCGCCAACTTTCACTTTCGTAACGCCTTCTCCTACTTCTACTACTTCGCCAGAAAACTCATGCCCCATGATAATTGGTGCAATATCCTTACTTAAATAGTGTGGCTGATCTACAGGAATGAAAATAGGACCAGCTGCGTATTCGTGTAAATCACTTCCACAGATGCCTGTCCATTGTACTTTAATCTTTACCTTACCTTGCGAAATTACCGGTTCTTCTACAGTTTCTACACGAATATCTTTTGGTTTATACCATCTTGCAGCTTTCATTATTTCAATTCCTCCTCAAGAAAATATTGTAAATTCTGTACACCTCCATTATACATTTTTCAACTGAATATAGTCTAAAAACCTAGAATATACACAAAAAATTAACAATTGCATACACCAATGGGTATCTGGTACCCATTTTATTATACGCATATTCCTAGTCTCTTTTTAAGTTGTTGTTTCCATCTTAAGAAGAATAATATAGAGCGAAATAATTTGCCCCCAACCATTATGATCCAACTATCCACAGTTGTTAAGTCGTTTTTTAATATAAAGCATATTTTTAACCTTTAATACTTAAAAGATGAACCTTCTGAAAATAATCCTCACATTCTCATCGTTATCATTGCAAGTGGCCCACCTTTTATTGCGAGTCACCTGTTATTAATTGCAAGTTACCGCAAAATGGAAGACTCCCTCGGAAAATCAGCCTATACTTTGGTTACAAAGAACATTAGTTGGAGGGAATAAAATGAAAGTAATTGAAGTCAACAATTTAAAAAAGTCTTACGGATCAAAAAATGTACTAAAAGGGATTAATTTCCAAGCGCGCGAAGGTGAAGTGATCGGTGTTATTGGAAAGAACGGCGCTGGAAAATCGACCTTTTTAGAAATTTTAATGACAATCAAGCAGTATGACGCAGGAAATGTAGTCATTTTGGAAGAGGATATTCAATCGCTATCTATTAACAAGCTTGAACAAGTACGAAAGCATATTTCTGTCGTTTTACAACCTACGCAATTTTACGCCAATTTAAAAGTTGAGGAGTTACTGAAATTATTCAAAGCGTATTATAACTCACCTATGGACGTCAAAAAGATTATGGCGGAGTTCAAATTAGAACCACACCGCAAAAAGTATTTTGACAAGCTTTCTGGTGGATGGAAGCAAATTGTTAGCTTAGCGATCGCCTTTTTATCGGAACCTAGACTACTCATTTTGGATGAACCGACAACTGGGCTTGATCCACATATGCGCGATCTTCTTTGGACCTACATTACAAATTACAATAAAAAAACAGGCGGCACAGTTATTCTAACAACACATAACATGGATGAAATCGAGTTATATTGTGACAAAGTCCTACTTCTCAATAACGGTGTGAATGAAGTTTTTGATACAACTGAGGGCATTTTGAAAGATGGTTATAAATCCATACACGAATTTTACATTTCAAAAGTATCTATTTAAGGGGGATTATTTATTATGTTACTTACACAATTAAGATATGATTTATTAATGTTTTCTAGGGAATTATTTTATTTAGTATTCACGATTTTTGTGCCGCCTATTACGTATATCTTTATGGGACAATTATTTGGAGATACAATGTACGCAGGCAACTTAAGCTATGCACAAACGTATACACCTTCATTTATTTTACTGATTACATTTACCGTCATCTTTTTCGCTTTCGGATTTGACCAAGTAACACATAGAACGACTGGGGTTGAAAAGCGCATCCGCATTTCCCCAGTATCTAAAACTACACTTTTACTTTCTAGCATTATTCGCTCAGTCATCATCACTAGCATTGGTTTCATTTTGATTTTAGTCATTGGAATCGCGATGTATAATGTAGAATTCCATATCATTGAATTAATCACATCATACGGCTTCTTCATTGTACTAAATGCACTTTTACTCATTATTTCATCTGCAGTTTATTCATTTTTCAATAATATGAAAAGTGCGCTCGTTTTCTCAATTGTTATTTTACAAATCGTTATTTTAACAGGTGGTTTTGCGATGCCGATTAATTTGATGCCAACATTCATCCAAACAATCGCAAACTTTAATCCACTGTACCATATGAATACTTTATTTATCGCAGTTTGGAACGGCCAACTTACATTTAATAACAGTACAGTTCTTTCATTTGGTTACATTTCAGCATTTGCCCTACTCTCTCTCATTGTTCTTGGTTTTATGAATAAAAGAAAAAATTAACATATTTGGATACTTAATTTAGAAAAACATATACAATATTCTCGAAAGAGGTGTTGTACATTGAAAGTTTCATTGAATATTGACAACGAGTTTAAGGAAGCGAAAATAACGATTGAAACACCTGAATTAAACAGTTCGGTTCAAGAAATTCTCGATTTTATCAAAGGTCGCGAAACAGAATTCCTCATTGGAAAAGATGGAGAGATGCAGCATATTCTAAAACCCGATGATATTCACTATTTCCATACTGAAAATGAAAGTGTCGTGGCTGTTACTACAATTGGCACATACAAATTGAAAGAGAAACTATATGAATTAGAGGAAATTCTCCCTTCTAATAAATTTATTCGACTCTCAAAATCAGTCATTGTTAATCTGCATGAACTTAGCCGTTTTGAAGCATCGTTTAACGGTACACTCTGTGTCTATTTCAAATCGGGGGCGAAAGAATATGTCTCTCGAACGTACGTCAATACAGTAAAAGAAGCTTTAAAAATGAATAGGAGAAAAAATGAATGAAAATCTTTTTAAGCAGAAGTATGATTGGCATTTTCTTCGGTTCATTTATTACGGTTATATCTACAAACTCCATTGTCTATTTCGGTGATAAAGGTATGCTAGACGGTGATCTTTTTTTGAAAAATTCGATAGGTTTCATGTTATGTGGTTGGTTATTCTCTGTGAGTTCACTCTTTTTTGAAAATCAAAAGTTACGCATTACACAGCAAACCGCGCTACATTTTGCAACAGTTGTTGTTTTATATTTCATATTAGCTTTTGGCATTGGCTGGATTCCATTCAACTTCATTAGCTTTATCCTTGCGATTGCATTGTTTAGCGGAATTTATCTCTTCATTTGGACAGCTTGTTATTTTTACTTTAAACATCAAATGAAAAAAATAAATGAGGAACTCGATTTACTTTGAAAAATAAAAGATCAACACCGTCAATGGGACTGACCCCAAAAATATAGACAAATAAAAAAAGCATCTTCGATTGAATTCGGGTTTAGATACCTAAAATTCAACTAGGGGGTGTTTTTT
>NZ_JBNNMF010000018.1:0-102105 GCF_050272495.1 Solibacillus cecembensis
CTTTATATTCAAAAAAATATAAAGGTGAGTATATAGGATGGTCAGTTAAAGTAGCTTTTTAATTAGAAATTCCTTATTGAACTAACGGGGGCTTTTCTTGAAGATCATTGAGTTGCATTTGCAGCTCTTTTTTTCCTTATTGAACTAACGGGGCAGTTTAGTGAAACAAATATAGGTTTAAGACATTCAGATTAATAGGAATGATGGAGGTATAACGAAATGATTACTGTACCAAAAGAGCATTATAATCTTATAAAAAAGAAAATTAAAGAAGTACCAACATTTGTATTTAGTGTATTAGATTCTACAATTAAGGGAACTGTACTTGCAGATTCCACTAATTATGATTCACTCCTTTTTCACACGGATTCAGGTTTGTATTATGTTGCAGGACAATTAACTGATGAACTATTTCTTAAGAATTTAGTCAGTGTTTTTGAGGCCTCAGTAAATCAAGGTAAACGATTTACATTATTTTCTCCCACTACCGCTTGGAATCAGGCAATTGAAAACCACCTCGACAAGAGAGTAAGAAAAATACACCGTTATGCTTTTTCTTTTGATTTAATCACATATAAAAATAGAAAAAGAAATGAAATTAGTGATTATGATGTTACAAAAATTAATCACTACCTGATTGAACATTGTTTGGAGTTTGATAAAAAATACTATGACGAATATTGGGGATCCATTGGTAATTTTCTTGGAAATGGAATTGGTTTTTGTGTGAAGGATAAAGAAAAGATTATTAGCGAAGCAGTTTCAATTTTTAAATCTAATAATTATGCCGAAATAGACATAATAACCGACTCGAGTTACAGAGGAAAAGGGTTAGCAAGTATTGTTGCTGAACAATTTATCGATTATTGCCTTTCCGAAAATATTCAACCACGTTGGGATTGTGATGTTGATAATAGTGCTTCTATTAATTTAGGTAGTAAATTAGGATTTATTAATCCGTTAAAATATTCCATATATATTAAAAAATAGACTGAAATCCTTGTTCAACTAACGGGGGCGTTAGTGGAACAAGGCTGCCTTTAGGGTAGCTTTTTTTCTTGAACTAACGCAGCAGTTTAGTACAAAAAATGAATAGTTAGTAGTGGCTGTAAAGATGATAATAGGAGGCTGCGTCAAATTAATTTTGACACAGCCTTGGGTTTTATTTAACGATACTTATTACAAAGCCATCGTACCCTTTATTGCCAACCGTTTGTATAGCTGTAGATTCAATACGTGGTTCTTTTTCTAATAGATCCATAAATTTACGTACACCTTGTACGCGGTCATCTTCACTTTTTTCGTCAATAACTTCACCGTTTCGAACGACATTATCACTGATTATCAGCGCCCCATTATTCGCCAATTCTAATGCCCATTTTAAGTAATCGGGATTATTGGGTTTATCTGCATCAATAAAAATTAAGTCAAAAAATATATCTTTTTCTTTAAGGATGGGCAAGGTTTCTAATGCTTTTCCTACTAATACTTCGACTTTATTCGTACAACCTGCGTTCTAAATATTTTTAATAGCTATTTTTGCATACTCTGGTTCAATTTCAAGTGTATATACTTTACCAGTTTCAGGGAGCGCACGTGCAAGCCATATACTACTATAACCACCTAGGGTACCAATTTCTAATATGTTTTTAGCCCCTTTAATTTTAGCCAATAGGTATAGAAGCTTACCTTGTGTTGGAGATACATCAATTTCTGGAATACCAGCCTCTTTATTAGCTTGCAATACACCTTCAAGTGTTACATCAGATGGTATTAATTTATCAATAAAATATTCATCTACATCTTTCCAAACGTTATTTGGCATAATGTTAACCCCTTTTCCATTTTTTTTATTCTTCCAACAAAAGTGTATGATAAAATGAATCATAATAAAAATATATTATCATTATGATTCCATAACTTTAGGTTATAGATTGGAGTGGAACGATGAATATACATGGCTTAAAATTGTTTTATCAAGTAGCGAGTACAGGTAGTTTCACAAAGGCAGCCAAATTGATGTGTATTAGTCAACCTGCAGTTTCTAGCCAAATTAAAAAATTTGAACATGAAATTGGCGTTCCATTATTTAAGCAACAAGGGCGAGGTGTTGTATTAACTGATTTCGGTGAAGCATTAGCAGAAAAGGCAAAAAATCTTATTACTCTTGAAGAGCATATTGAATCTTTTATTGAGGATTATCGACTTGCAAAGGCAGGAACAATTCAAATTGTTGCTACGTATTTACCTGCAAATTTTTTAATACCTAAATGGGCAGCTACGTTTAAAAGTGCAAATGAAGATGTCAATTTAGTCATTACAACTGCCAATACGAAAGATGCATTTGAGCAGCTCATAAATTATAAAGCCGATATTGCCATTTATGGGGGGGGAGTATCTGAAAGGCCGGATGAAATAGCGTGGGAAGAGTTATTTGAAGACGAACTTTGGTTTGTTGTATCTACTTCTCATCCGTTTGCTAATAAAACTATTTCATTAATGGAAATGGTTAAAGAATCATTTATTATGCGTGAAGAAGGAAGTTCTATGAGAGAACACCTTTTTTCTTTATGCCAAACTCACCAAGTAAGATCACCCAAAATTTCACTTCAATTTAGTGGCATTAATGAAACAATTCGTTCTGTAATGGCTGGATATGGTGCAAGTTTTATTTCATCCCTTGCTGTTAGTGAGTATGTAGATAATGGCCAATTGGCGAGAGTGTATGTACAGGATATACATATTAAACATAAAATCGCTATTTGTACAAGAAAAGCTGAGAAGCATAGCTTACTTGTGCAAAAATTTATAGAAATTGCTAAAAATAATCTGTGATGAAATTTTACCCTTTTTCGTTAAAGACAGCGACTGTTTAATAAGTCAAAAGTAAGAGATTTAACATGAATTTTTTTTGTGATCTTCTAAATCTTTTTACGTTAACAGTGCATTCGTCTTCAACTAACGGAGCAGGTTAGTTTAAAAGTGTTGTTTAACTTGGGTCAACAATCGGTCCATATTGTGGAGTAACAGCCTTATATGCAATGTTACCAAACGACGTTTTGGGAACCTCTTTAGACATTTTATATAAATATTCATTGGAATATAGGATAGTAGATGTATATATTAAGGTAAAACCAGGGAGGTGTAATATGCCTTACGTTCACGAGTTTGGAATAGTTGCTTGTATAGAAAAAGATAAAGAATATGATCATTATGAACCTGAAAAATATGATTGCATAATTGTGGATGGTGATTTCCTTGATGAACTAATGTCTAAGGATTTTGGTGAAAAAATGCTTCAGTTAGATACATTCGCACATAACACAAATTTCCCTTATAAAAGCCTTGTCTATTTTGGTATAACATTGATACCACCGAGTTCTCATAAACAGTTTTTACATATTGTTAATGAAGCAAACGACGAATACAAATCAGAAGAACTAGAAGAATTGATGAAAAAAATAACCGAGGCAATAAAAGGAGATAAATGGATGATTCACTTTGGTGTATAACTTTGTTAATCAATACTCAATGTGCAACATACACCCATTATTCAAATAACGTTCCCAAATGCAAGCTTGGTAACATTTCAAACACCGATTTAACAGTGTTTGAAGTGTTTTTTATAGAAAATAGCACTCTGAGACGCTGCGAGAAATCATTTTAAAGAGGATTGTTCGATTCACTTGTTCTGAATGTCGGTAACATATAAATAGAATCTCAATGAAATGTTACCAAAGGACGCTTTGGGCACTTTTCTTCTTCGACTAACGGACAGGTTATTTGAAGAGTGTTGTTTAACTTGTGTTCAACAATCGGGTCATTTTACGGGAGAATATTCTCAAAGAAAAAGCACTCTTTAAGTAGGGAGGCTTTTTTGTATTTCCATTGTTTGAATTTAATAGTTTTGAGATAATATTGATAGAGGTGGTTCAAAAATGAAAAAAAGTTATATTTTAGGTGTATTTATTATAGGTATAGTATTGGGAGTGAGCATTACATTTTTGATTATGACTAAAAATGATGAAGGTTCAGATTCTAACATTGTCGAAGATACAAGGGATGAATCTACATCAACCGAGGAGAGGGATTTATCTTGGATAGATGATGTTCATGCCGAGATGCTTGACGATTGGGAAAGTGGACAGAAAATGTTTGATGAGCGTTTAATACACAAAATGCTGTTAGATATGACGCATCAAAAGGGTGAAGTACATGTAGATGGAAGTTCAATGGAGATAACATCGGAACGGGTTGACAAGTTAATGCAGATAGTCGAAGCAGATAAAGCAATTTTGATGCATTATCAAGCATATGTAGATATACTAAAGCGTTGGGAAAAAGGCGATTTTTCAGTAATTTATGATGATCATGACCTACTCCACACTTTCTATGATAGATAAGATTTTTGGTTCGACAGAAGAATTGTAAATCATATAATATTTAGTGACAAAAGTATATTAAAATTTATTCATTTCAATACAAAATAACGTTCCCAAATTAAAGTTTTGGAACACACCATTAAGCCATGATTGTTGTTAAATCAACGTTCGTGGCTTTTCCTATGAAAATTGTTTATACGTCTTTTTATACAAGTGGGCAAAAGGTTGATGTAGAAGCATTTTTACCGGTTTGGTTTATGTTTCACTTTGCATAAAGTCGTTTATATTTTTTTAAGTTGTAAATCCGCATAAATATGACGGGACCCCAAAAAGATATTTTGCCACAATTTATAGACTTTCATCCTACTTTATTGTAAATTTTAGGTACAAGTAGGTGAATTAATGCACAAATACAAATTCACAACTAATTGCGGAGTAACTTTGTCGTTTGAAAGTAAGTATCATATCGACGATATTGTCCCAATGATTTTTTCAGATGGCGCAACTTTTATCAGATTTGAAGATAATGAGATCGTAATAAAATTAACGGAAATGAAGGGTGCAGAGGTAAACGGTGTTAAATATCAAATTAAATCATATGCAAATTAAAAAATAGCCTTCCACAAAAGTGGAGGGCTATTTTTATCAATTGATTTAAAACTCTCTGGTATCACCATTGAAAATATCCTTTAAACCGCACACCTGCCCGGCATATTTTTATTTTTTCCGTACCCCATGTGTACCCCAATTGTACCCCAATTGAGCGGTGGAGAACGAGTTAAAACGATATATAACTGATAATATCCAAAAATTACAAACTTAATTCCCACTTGAAATAAAACCTTCTTTTAAAATAAACGTCATCCACTAGTGAGGAAAATAAACCTTACAAACCTAGCAATATCAAGGTATAATAGCACATAGAGGTGAAAGAAATGTATACATCAGAAACAACAGTAGATATCCGTTATGCGGAAACAGATCAAATGGGTGTGGTATACCATGCAAATTACCTAGTATGGTGCGAAATTGGTCGCACAAAAATTATACAAGACCTTGGCTTTAACTATGCAGAGCTTGAGGCAGATGGTTATGTATCACCAGTAATCGATTTTTCAATTCAATATAAGGCGGCAATGCGTTACGGTCAGACAGCGACAGTTCGCACGTGGATTGAGTCGCATACAAAACTACGCTCGACATATGGCTATGAAATTTTACACGAAGACGGAACGATTGCGGCAACTGCGACATCTGAGCATATTCTTGTGAAAAAGGAAAATTTCCGTCCCGTTTCATTAAAGAAAATCCATCCTGAGTGGGATGCTAAATATGTCGAAATTGCACATAATTAATTTATATTTATATTTATAAGAAAACCCATTTCGCTCTACTTGGCGAAATGGGTTTTTACTTTATATGGATCTGATACTCAAATCGATTGCGCTACTTCATAAGTATCATCAATATATTTTGCAATCGCTTTTTGGTCTTCTGAAATATTAATCAGTGTTGCACTTAATTCTTCAATCGTCGCTGTGCTTTCTTCAATGATGGCAGCAAATTCATTTGTGCTCGTATGAATCGATTCGCTACTTACCGAAATCGTTTGGACATCTTGTGTGAATTCAGCCAGGCTTTTTTGTAGTGCCTGCATTGTTTCATGCACGTCCTGGAACGATTGATTAGACTGCTCAGCTGCTTGCACTTGCTTTGAAATTTGAGTGAAGCCATTGTCTAGTTTAACAAGTGCTGCTTCATTGTGTTGATTCACTTCATGTAAATTACCATCAATTTTTCCAAGTGTTTGATCGGTTACACCCGCTAGCTTGCGGATTTCTTCTGCTACTACGGCAAATCCTTTTCCATGCTCTCCAGCTCTTGCCGCCTCGATGGATGCGTTTAACGCGAGTAAATTTGTTTGCTCAGTAATTTGTCGAATCGCAGCTGCGAATGTATTCGTTTCATTGATTTTTTCTGAAAGCTCTTGGAATGTTTTATTCAACTCTTCAAAGAACACTGTAAATTCGGCGATGTGTACAATCATATCCCCCATCAATATAGTGCCATTTGTCGCATTTTTTTCTGCAAATTCTGCTTGATTGACAATGTCATTTAAGTGATGCACCATTTCTCTAGCAGCATTCGTTGTATTTTCCGTATTGGTTACGATGTCGCTGACGTGATTGGATTGGCGTTGCGAACCAATGCTTACCTCTTCAACCGCTAGTAGCATCTCTTGCTGTGCGTTATTCGAAGCAAATGTATTCGTACGGATTTGCTCTAAATTTGAAGAGATAACCGACACTGAAGACTCAAGCTTTTGCATTAATTTTTCTTCTGTTAATGCTTTTTGCATCGCATTTCCCATTAATTCCTCTACATTTGCAAATAGCTTTGTACTTTGTCTTACTTGTAATAAAATTCCTAAAGCGATGATTGTTTGGATTAAAAATACATTGACAATCTCTCCTCCAATTACACCACTTTCGTCAAACATCACATTCACACTCATTACAATAAGGGACCAAATATAACCGAACACGAAAACAGCCTGACTATTATGTAACCCACCTAAAATTAATATAAAGAGTGCTAATATAATTGTGGATACATTGACTACGTCGGATACGCTTGTGGCAATTGTCGTTGCGGCACCTGCCAACACAATAACGTATGGGAAAATTAGTCCCATTTTTGCATTTTTTTTCGTTAAAGCAAACACGATTAATGAAATAATTAAAGGTAATCCTAATGAAATGATAACTACTAAAGGTTCTCCTAATGCGATTTGTGCAATCACACCAAGTGACCCGGCAATCCCATATGCTAACATTAAGGTGAAGTTCTTTTTGTGTAAATCTAACAACTTCAATTCTTGTATATTCAAATTTATTCCCCCTCATTTTTTGGATTACAACAAATATTCTAATATTATAACATTGGAATATTTTCCGTGTATTACTATATTTTTGGTTTTCATTAAAATTTGAAGTGGAAGTTTTCCGCATTCATTTCCTATCAACTTTTACCCGCACTTGTTACTTTCTAACGTCACGAAATCTTGGTATAATAAAAGCTATGACTATTTAAGAAGAGGAGGGTGTTCATGGTACAGAAAACAATGACATATGAGCAAACGCGTTGTCACATTTTATTGACGAATACCGCGCGTGAAGCGTTGAAGCAGCATGTTCCAGATGAACACGCCTTTTTTAATTTCCAGCAATATTTCATCGTTTATATTGAGAAGGTTTCAGTGGAAAACGAACAAATGAATATTACGCTTTATTTTGATAATGAAAAAAATAATGTTTTGAAGCAAAAATTTAATGAACGTGTCGTCATTATGGATTGTGTGTTTGATCCGAAAAATGGACTCCTAGCAAAAAGCTTCCGAACGCGCGGCAAGGGGACACCGGTCGCAACGAATCGACGAACAGCGATGCAAATTCATTTTGTGCCATCACGCATTAGTGGTCATACATATAAGGAAAACTTTACGCAAATGCTTGCCGCTCTACCAATTGCACAGGAGCGATTTGACTATGTCAATAAACGGATTTCGAGCTGGGAAGGGTATTTAAAAGTACAAAATAAAAACGCGGACATTGAAGATATTCATGCCCGTTTTTCAACCGTTACGTATAATGCCGCCTTTTCACATATGACGATGCGCCTTGCCAATGTAGACAAAAAGCAGTGGCAGCAGATAAAAGGGCTTAGTGCGCGTCTACGTGGGTATGTACAGGAAATTGGCGAAGTGGTGAAGGTCAATCGCGCAGAGCAAACGGTTGAAATTGAATTAAAACCGTTTAACGCACAATTGGCACGAAAAAACGAGCTTCATTTTCAATCAGAGGATGTTTCATTTTCCAATGCCTCGACAAAATCTCAGCTAAAGCGCTTATTAAAAGGCTTTGAACGATTAAAAGAAGGATTAGCGGCCAATGCCAATCTCGAAACGATTTTATTTGAAGACAAGCCCGTTTTAGCAGAGCGGAAAAAAGCGGTTGAGCTCGAATTTCATAATCGCTTAAATGAATTCCAGCAAGCCGCTGTTGCAGGGGCATTTAGTGCGGAAGATTTGTACGTCATTCAAGGACCGCCTGGAACCGGAAAAACGACGGTTATTTCAGAAATTTGCTATCAAAATGCAAAGGCCGGATTGAAAACGCTCGTTGCCTCCCAATCAAACTTAGCGGTTGATAATGCGCTCAGTCGTTTACTTTCGAATCAAGATATCCGCATTTTACGCTACGGTCGTACGGAAAGTATTGAAGAGGAAGGCAAGAAATTCATCGAAGAAAATGTTGCAACTTACTGGCAAAAACAAACATTTGAAGCGATTTCGAGTGAAATTTCTTTGCATGCCAAAAAAGAGCAATTATTAACGGAAAACATTCAAACGATTGAAGCAGAAATTACTGCACTACAGCAAAAACAGCTAGAACTTCAGCAGCAGGTCGAGCAAAAGAAAGCCGCCGAAGCAGAACTTCATCTATTAGCGGAAAAAATCTCGGCATTAAAAAAAGAGTTAACCGTTTGCAATAAAGCACTCGATGAAACAGAGCGCACATTAGAGAAATTACAGCAAACGCATACACCGCTTAACGAGATTGTTCAAGGCTTCATCACACAGCTTGCGCAAGGTGAAACGACTGACGCCTTACAAGAAAAATTACAACAGCTACACGAGGGTAAAAAAACGGGTTCCGAGAATCTTCATTTTTCTAAGCAAAGCCGCCAACTCCAACAGCTTGAAGCAATACACCAGCAGCTCTCTCAAGCTATTTTACGCGAGCAGGAAACTGCCAATTATGAATCATTAATTGATAAAATTGCCGCCTTAAAAAAGGTCGTTCAAATTGAAGAGTTTATGGAGCAATACAATATTCGACGTAATTATGCAATGGACCGTTTGTTAACAGCACTAGAGCGGATTCAACCTGAAATGGAGCAGTACAAGCCAATTAAGGACGTGTACGAGCGAATTGAAAAAGCGATTAAATATAGTGAAACTGCACTGGCGATTCATGTGACACCTGACGATTTACCGATGAATCATACGTATTCATTAACAGAAGTAAGTGAATTTTTAACGAAGCTCAGCACGGCCTTCCGAGATCAAAAAGTGAATGCGACGAACGGCACGCGCTCAATTCAAGGGCTTCATTTACGCAAGCAATACCTCGATCAGCTCAATGAAAAATATATGGATGCCATTCGTGAAACGGTGCTCATTTTTGAAAAGCTAAAAGAAGAAATCATTACCCAGTTCAAAGAGCAAAACAGTGAAAAAGCGCAAAAATTACAAGGCTTGCAACAAGAGCATGAAAAAATTTCGCTGCAAATGACGACGATTCAAAATGAGATTCCTACTGACTTTATTCCTGCCGTATCAATTGATGAACTCGAAGCTCAAATCGCACAAAATGAGCTTGAGCAAGTGAAAACCGAAACGCAAATCGGCAATCGTGAAAAACTTGAGGCACAGCATGCGAAAAAATCCGAAGAACTTCAAGTGCTTACAGAGCAAATAACGCTCGGCAATGAAACACTTGAACAGCATACCGCAAAGTTTAAAGAAATTAATGCACAAGGGGTTCAGCTCGAAAAACGACGCGCGGAACTCGAACTATTGACGCGTTCAAATCCTGAACAGGCGCTTGCACAAACGGATGAAGCATTGAACATATGCAATGAAGAAATCGTTGGCTTGCGCTTAATAATCGAAATGCTACCGGTTACGCAACAGCTTCAAACAGAGTGGCATAGCTTATTAGCACAAGCAAATAGTCATGACTTAGAAGAAATTCGAAAGTTGTATGTAAAACATGCTAATGTGATCGGTACAACATGTGTTGCTTCTGCAAACAAGGAATTCATGGACAATTATCCAACGTTTGATGTGGTCATTATTGATGAAGTTTCCAAAGCGACACCACCTGAGCTTCTTTTACCGATGCTAAAAGGCGCAAAAATCATCCTAGTAGGGGATCATCATCAGCTTCCACCGCTAGTAGGTGACGAAACGTTTGAAGAAACTTTAGAGCAAGTGGTGAAGGAAAGTACGACATTTGAAGAGAAACGTGAGCTCGAAAAATTACTTGAAGAATCATTATTCGAGCGTTTGTATAAAAATTTACCGAAGCAAAATAAAACGATGCTCGCGATTCAATACCGCATGCATGAAAACATTATGGCGACAATTTCACCGTTTTATAAAAATGAAAACGAAGCATTACAATGTGGGTTAGAAGATTCCGATCAATTACGGGATCACTATTTAGAAACCGATTTAGTGAAGCGTGAAAACCATTTAATGTGGCTTGATATTCCAAATGACAAGCAGCATTTCGAGGAACGTATGAAAGAAGGTTCCAGCCTATTTAATGCAAGTGAGTTGGAGCAAATTAAACAGCAGCTAATCGCGATTAACGAAGCAACTGCAAATGCCAAGCAGCAAGGACTCATTGCCGAAGATGCATTGAAATCAGTCGGTGTTATTTCTTTCTATGCGGAGCAAGTGAAGCGCATTAATCGTTTAATTGAACAGGAGATTTCTGTACCACACTTGCATATTCGTACAGGTTCTGTCGATAAATTCCAAGGGATGGAAATGGATGTTATCGTCGTCAGCATGGTGAGAAATCATGCAAATGAGCGCGGAGATATTGGCTTCGCGAAAGATTATCGCCGTTTAAATGTCGCCTTATCTCGTGCCCGTGAACTGCTAATTTTAATTGGTAGTGCCACGATGTTTACAAAACGTCCGAAGCAGGAAAAAACGAAGGCGATGTACGCACAGTTACTCGAAACCGTGAAACAGCAGGGCGGTTACCATACTATTGAATCGTAAAAAAGGAGCGGAAAAATGGATTTACACGCATTCCAAGAAAAGTTAGCAAAAGAGCTCCTGCAAAATCCTAACATTGAAATCAAAAAACAACTGCAGTATTCGATTCCCGTCCATACGCTGGAAGTTAGTTATCATCCAGTCGTACGCAACGCGATGGATATTTTAATGAAAATGATGTTGATCTCCTTTCAAAAAGCGAAACTGCAAAGCCCTGCGATTTTAGCGGATATTTTATTAGTGGAGCCGCTTTTCATTCATGATTTAACGAATAAAATGATGCATCTTCAAATGATTCAAAAGGAAGAGCATTACACATTAACAGCAAAAGGGATTGCGCAATTACAAGCTGGTATTTTTGAAGAAGAATTGCCGCTTGTGTCGCGTCACTTACAATATAGCGCGTTGCATAAGGGCATATTACAAGGGGATATCGAGACATTATTAGATATCGAACAGTTTCCTGATAGCTTTCCATACATGGATTCAGAGGAAATCGGTGCACTTGATGAAGCGATGTTAGTTGAGCAATTGCAAGCTCTCGAACAATCCAATGAACTTGCAGAAGACGAAGCGCAAACGTTTATTACGTCCATCCATGCAACCGAATCCATTCAAATTAATGATGTGCCCGTGCTATGTTTTGTCCTTTATGATCAAAAGGAAGAGCGGCATGATGTTCGAGCCTATAACACATTAACAAATGAATGGGATACACACGTGGCTTCAATTCTTTTTACGCATGAGAAGGAAAATTGGTAAAAGAGCTAAAAGAACATAGCTAATCATTGTTACAGAGGATAATAGCATAACAAAAGGACTTGCATATATGAAATTAATCATATGTGTAAGTCCTTTCCTTATTAAATTAAAGCCCCTGTTAGTTGATAATGGATTCGTTTTTCGGGGAGAAAACATTAAAATTTGAATGGAAAGTTAAATAGGGGTAGCGTCAGGAAAATGCGGATTTACAACGTTAAGAAAGTTTTAGTGGTCTTAAAGAATCTAATAAGACTACTTTCTCTGAGTTAAAATGGTATTCTCCTAGTAAATTAATATGTTCCCAACCTAAGGGCGGCATATGGTGTAACAAATCTTCATTAAAACTACCTGTCCGTTTTTTATTTTCAACTGCTGTTGTTAGGTGAAGAGTATTTCAAATAATTACAGCATTGATAAATTTGTGAAATTACATTGGTGTCTAGGGCCTCATTATATAGAAAGCTATCGGAAAGAAACGGTTGATGAGTTATACCAAAAAAATTAGGAATATATAACAGAAAATAAAATTCATATAGAGGTGGGATTATATGCCTAAAATTGACAATATGTTAGCGATTCTATGGATGCTTCGTTCAGGTGAAAAAATTACTGCAAAACAAATTTCAGAAAAGTTAGAGATGAATATAAGGACTGTGTATCGTTATATTGATACACTTTCAACAAGTGGCGTACCTATAATTTCAGAACCAGGACATAACGGTGGATACACTTTATTGAACAATTTTATTGAGGCTCCTCTTTTTTTTGATTTTGAGGAGCAAACATCACTATTTCACGCTGCTGTTTTTGCAGAAGAAGCCGGATATTATGGAGGTGAAGCACTCAATAGGGCCATTTCAAAACTAAGTAAATACTCAAATCAAGAGCAGGAAACAAAGATAAACCAACATGTAACTAGTCTTGAAGTAATAAGTCGATTAAGTTCACTCTCTATAGAACCTTTTTTTAAGGAGTTGGAGCAGGCCGTAGCTGACGGGTACTCAGTAAAAATTCTATACCATAAAAGTGGCGAAAAGCAATTAAATTATAGATTGATCGATCCGTACAGAATTATCTATTGGAATAATAAGTGGTATATGATTGGATTTTGTCATCTTAGAAATGATATCCGTAGTTTTAGAGTAGATCGAATTGAAAGTCTAATGCTAACCGAAAATAAGTTTAACCGGCCAGAAAACTTTTCAGCACGTGATTTTTTTATAAAAAATCTACTTCCAACTATAGAAGATAAGGAAGGGATTATTTCTTTGGTTATTAATGGGGATAAAAGTGTATTAGCTGATATTTGCCAACATTGGTTTTTAGGACATTATTTACAAGAACGGACTTCAAATCAAGCAGTTTTTCTACTTGAAAGAGATATTATTCATACATATGTACCTTATTTACTTTTACCGTACAATAAATCTATTAAAGTTATTGAGCCAATAAGTCTTAAGAAAAGACTTGTTGAAGTTCTGTCGGAATTAATAGAATTTCATCAAGAATGATAACTTCCCTGACGCTAATTGTCAGGGAAGTTATCTTATAATAGCTATATCAATTGTGATTGGAGTGTTATTGGATGCAAACAAGAAAAGTTTTTCTATATGTATTTAATACAATGTCGGACTGGGAATATGGATATTTAATTGCTGAACTAAACTCAGGTAGGTATTTCAAAAAAGATTTAGTAGCTTTAAAAGTAATTACAGTAGGAGCTAATAAAGAAAAGATTACTACTATGGGAGGACTGAGCATAAAACCAGATATTTCCCTTGATGAATGTACGCTTGAGAGTAAAGATCTTTTAATTTTACCAGGAGGGACTACTTGGAGTGAAGAAATTCATCTACCTATCTTGGAAAGAGTTGGCCAAGCTTTAAAGATTGGCACTATTGTTGCTGCAATTTGTGGTGCAACTGATGCACTCGCGAATATGGGGTATTTAGATACTAGAAAGCATACAAGTAATAACTTAGATTATACTAAAATGGTATGTCCTAACTATAAAGGGGAAAAGTTCTATGAGTTGGAATCTGCGGTATCTGATGCCAATTTAGTTACTGCATCAGGAATAGCTCCTCTGGAATTTGCAATGGAGGTACTGAAAAAAATAGATGTATTTCCACCAGATGCATTACATTCATGGTATAACTTAAATAAGACTCATAAACCTGAATACTTCTTCCAATTAATGAATTCAATAAATAAATGAAGTAACTGAAAAGCTCAATTTCTCTATTTTGATTTGTAGAGAAGTTGGGCTTTTTAATTTGGAATTTCCTTATCGTTGTAAATCCGCATTTTCCTGACGCTACCCCAATAGTAAATCAAATAAATCACTTTTATTTCATTGATTTATTATCAAGTTTATAAAATTCAACTATATCATTATAAAACCAAAATTCTATAGAAGTATTTCTTTTTTTATCGACATAGCCGATAATATTTGCTCCTTGTTCTGAACGGAAATAATGATTTTTTCCATATGTTTTTATTACTTCCTCCCTTTTGTCACCAATTTTTATTCCCTTTATAGTTTCTATATTGCTGTCAGTTATAATAAATCTCGTAATTTCACCTGTTTCATTTACTGCTATTTCAATGCCTTTCTTTAACTCAAAATAATCATAACCCTTTACATTTCTACTTTGTTCTGTCTTTTCCCCATATGTTTTTGTTATTTCTTCGCTATAAAAATCATCATTTACAAACAAACCTTCAATGTTTCCCTTACTTAAATCTGTTGTTTTCGTAAATGTATGATGATATGAGCGAGCAAAAGTATGGTTAAATGAAAACGCCAATAATAGAAAAATAATTCCTATTGTAGTAAAAATAATAATATTCCGTTTCATATAACGCCCCTTTACCTTATCTTGTTCTGCCAAAATGCACCGTTAATTGAATAACTGAATAATCAGTTGTTTCATTGAAGTGTAACACACTTCCTATTACCGGTGCGTGATGGATGTGTAAGAGTAACAAAAGAGATTGATTGTTACCGCAGGCGAGCCGATAAGATCTACAAGGTAACTTGGTCAATCTATGTCAAAACCCCTGTAAATCATGGGATAGCAAATTAATTAGCATTCTATAATCCCTCAACATTGTAACCGGACATGCATTTAAACAAATTTTTAAGAATTATTGCAAAATTCTCAAATCCGTGTTACGATGTTTAACAATTATATATGACTTATCACGAGAAGCGGAGGGGTTTGGCCCGGTGAAGCTTCAGCAACCTCTAATTTTTATTAGAAAGGTGCTACTTCCAGCAAGGGATTTCCCCTTGAAAGATAAGAGCGAGCTTAGCGTCCCTCATTCTTTTTCTGGAATGAGGGATTTTTGTTTAATATCAATGAAATTGGGGGAACGAGCATGCCTATTAACATTCAAAAACAACTGCCAGCTGGGGAATTGCTACGACAAGAGAAAATTTTCGTAATGGAAGAAGACCGCGCGAAAACACAGCAAATTCGTCCGCTAAATATTTTAGTGTTTAATTTAATGCCAGAAAAGGAAAAAACGGAGCTACAACTTTTACGCTTACTTGGCAACACGCCATTGCAAGTGAATGTTACATTTTTAAACACAGCTACATACGAATCAAAAAATGTATCGAAATCTCATTTAGACACGTTTTATCAAACATTCGACGAGATTAAGCATCGTCGCTATGACGGGCTTATTATTACAGGGGCTCCTGTTGAAAAAATGGAATTTGAAGAGGTTGGCTATTGGAAAGAAATTGAAGAGGTTATGGATTGGGCAGATAAAAATGTCACGTCTATTATGCATATTTGTTGGGGGGCACAAGCAGCGTTATACCATCATTTCGGCATTGGGAAATTTGAATTACCGAAAAAATGCTCAGGCATTTATTCGCATGTCATTACGGATTTAACGGTAGATTTAGTACGTGGTTTCAGTGATCAGTATGTCGCGCCACATTCACGTCATACATCAGTTTCGATTGATGAAGTTCGCGCCCATCCAGAATTGCGTTTGTTGAGCTATTCAGATGATGCAGGTGTATTCATTGTTCAATCTAAAAATAACAAGCATATTATGATTACCGGTCATTTAGAATATGATGCAACGACGCTGTCAGATGAGTATTTCCGTGATATAGAGAAGGATCCGGAACTGACAGAAGTTCCAGTCAATTACTTCCCAAATAATGACCCACAAAATGAACCGAAAAACACTTGGCGTGCGCATTCACATTTACTATTTTATAACTGGTTGAACTATTATGTGTACCAAGAAACACCTTATGAATGGCATTTTGTTGAAGATGCATTAGAATATCATATTTAAAATAGAACAAGCTCCTAACGCAGAAATTTAGCGATAGGAGCTGATTTATTTCATTCACATTACTTCAACGCCACCCATGTGCGATCACGTTCCATTTGAAGGTGAATAGGGGTATTGAAAAAGGCGCTTAACTGCTGCTCTGTTAACAGGGTTTGCCGATTACCTTGATCGTAAGCTTGACCATCCTTCATAAGCAAAACGTGAGAAAAACAAGGTAATATTTCTTCTACATGATGCGTCACATATATTAGCGTCGGTCCTCCTGATTGCTTTGAAATTTGTTCAATCGTTTGCAGCAAGTTTTCTCGTTCAATCAAATCTAAGCCACCACAAGGCTCATCCAAAATTAATATTTCAGGATTAGCCATGATTGCCCGTGCAATTTGAACGCGCTGTCTTTCGCCTTGAGATAAATGTTCAAACGTTTTATTCGCTAAATGAGCACAATTAAAATGCGTCATCACCTCTACCGCTTTCTTTATATCGGCATCACTTACTTTTTCAAATAAACGCAAAGCTCCAAACATCCCACTAAGTACAATTTCGATGGCATTGTCCTGCATGTTAAAATTGTCAATCATCGCATTACTTACCCATCCGATGCGCATTCGAAGCTTTGGAATATACGTTTTACCGTACGTTTCTCCAAGCACTTTCACTGTTCCCGCATTTGGCCAAATATAGCCGTTAATTACTTTTAATAAAGTTGTTTTACCCGAACCATTTAACCCTAAAATCGCCCAATGCTGTCCTTTTTCTACGTGCCAACTGAAATCTTTCAATATGACTTTTTCATTGCGGTAAAGATGAATATTTTCGATATGTATCATTCCAAACACCTCCGCTTTTAATTATGCAATATTTTCTAAAATTCAGAAAGAGTGTGAGGGGGTTTTTAGAGGAAAAGGAAATGTATTCTATAATCCATTCAACATTTCTCATTTGAATCGCATTTCATTACAGACTTAGTCGAATATTCTATATAATAAAAAATCCACTTAAAACGTTGCTAATTCAACATTACAGACGGTTTTTTATCGCCTTCTGTGAAAAAAATAAGCAAAAAGAATGAATATTCCTTTCAATTTCAATTAAAAACGGTATACTTAAAATCGGTATGAAGAAAGTCAATACATAGGTAGGGATTTCTTATGATTCAATTAAAAACGGTAAGTAAAAAGTTTAATAACGAAATGGCCATTCAAGACGTATCATTAACCATTCAAAAAGGGGATATTTACGGTTTAATTGGTCCAAGTGGCGCGGGAAAGTCTACATTGTTGCGTATGATGAATTTGTTAGAACGTCCAACTACTGGAGATGTATTCATAGAAGGAAAAAGCTTAACGAATTTATCGAATGCAAAGCTACGAGAGGCACGGAAATCGATTGGGATGATCTTTCAGCAATTTAATCTTGTTGCAAATAAATCCGTCTATAAAAATATCGAAATTGCCTTAGAGCTTGCAAATTTCCCGAAAAGCGAGCGGAAGGCTAGGGTAGAGGAATGCCTGAAGTTTGTCGGTTTAGAAGCGATGCAGCATAAATATCCTGCACAACTGAGTGGCGGGCAAAAACAGCGTGTTGCCATTGCTCGTGCCATTGCAAACAATCCAACGATTTTATTATGCGATGAGCCGACTTCATCACTTGATCCTTCTACAACGAATGAGATTTTATCGGTTTTACAGTCAATCAATCAAACATTTGGCGTGACCATTGTAATCGTCAGTCATGAAATGGATGTTATTAAAAGCATTTGTACCCGTGTAAGCGTTCTTTCAGAAGGGCAATTATATGAAACAGTCGACATTACGCCATTAGGGATTCATACGATTGAAGCCCATCCGCAGTCGTTTGTAGACTCTTTACGAATGGGGGGCGAATAACTTATGCCGGATGTACTCATTCAGTATCAAGCAGAAATTGTACAAGCCATTTTAGAAACATTCATAATGGTTGGTGCTTCTATAGTCGCAGCTGTTTTAGTCGGTTTACCGGTTGGAACATTGCTGTTTTTATGTCAAAAAGGAAAAGTGTTAGAGAACAAATTAGTCCATACTGTACTTAATTTGCTCGTTAACATTATCCGATCGTTCCCGTTTTTATTATTAGTCGTCTTTTTAATTCCATTTACACGTTTGCTCGTGGGAACAGCCATTGGTACGACTGCAGCAATTGTCCCACTGGCGATTATCGCGATTGCGCATTATTCACGTTTAGTTGAACAATCGTTACTGGATGTGCCTAAAGGGGTCATAGAAGCAGCAATTTCGATGGGTGCTTCTGTAAACGCAATCATTTTCAAGTTTTTATATGTTGAGGCACGATCAGGTCTTGTGCTTGGTTTGACAACTTCGACCATTAGTTTTATTTCCTATTCAACGATAATGGGTGTCGTAGGTGGTGGAGGCATTGGGGACTTTGCGATCCGCTATGGCTATCAGCAATTCCGAACGGATCTTATGATGTATATGATCATCATTATGATACTTCTTGTACAGCTCATTCAAATCATTGGAATGACTGTGGCAAGAAAAATAGATAAACGATAGAGAAGGAGCATTCAAATGAAGAAATATTTGTTAATTGTTACCGCGTTATTCGTCCTTGTATTAGCCGCTTGTGGTGACAAGAAAGAAAAAGAAGTCGATTCGACAAACTCAGAATCAGAAAAAACGGTATTAAAAGTGGCATCATTGATTCCACCAATGACAGAAATTTTAGAGCAAACGAAACCTCTTTTAGCAAAAGAAGGCATTGAGCTTGAAGTTGTTGTATTAGGCGATAATGTACAACCAAATGCCGCTTTAGCAGCGAAAGAAGTAGATGCGAACTTTTTCCAACACCAATTTTTCATGCAAGAATATAATCGCAACAACGGTTCTGATTTAGTTGCCATTCAAGAAATTTATTATCCGAACTTCGGTATTTATGCAAAAAACTATGATTCATGGGATGCGCTTCCTGAAGGGGCTTCGATTGCGATAGCAAATGATGCATCGAATATCGACCGTACTTTACGTCTTTTAGAAATGTCAGATGCAATCGAACTGCAGGAAAAAACGGGTCCGTATTATACATTAAAGGACATTACGACAAACGAGAAAAACTTAGTATTTAAAGAAGTGGATTTACTCATGTTAGCACGTATGTATGATGAGGCGGATGCAGTTGTCATGTATCCAGCTTATGCAGCACCACTTGGGTTAACACCGTCAGAGGATGCTATTTTAACGGAAGGCGAAGGGAATGAATTTGCGATTCAACTCGTAACGCGTGAAGAAAATCAAAATGACGAAGCAATTCAAAAATTAAAAGAAGCGATGACAAGTGATACGGTTCGCCAATTTTTAGAGGAAAACCATAAAGAAACGGCAACACCTGCATTTTAAGTAAATTTCACTGAATAAAAAACAAAGCTGAGACGAATCGAAACATCATGTAGTGGGGTATACTACTAATCGATTCATCTCAGCTCTTTTTTATTTATTTAATTAATAGCGCTTTCCACACCCGAAGCGCGGTAAAACAGCTTTTCATTGAAGCTTAGAGCCCACTGTATAATCGGTCCTAAAGCAAATGCCATAATGACTGTTCCAATACCAATTGGGCCGCCCAATAGGAAGCCTAGTACCGCAACGCTGATTTCGATCGTCGTACGTGCTCGTTTAACAGACCAATTTAACTTCTTAACAATGAGCAGCATCAACGTATCACGTGGTCCTACACCTAAATTCGCCACGATATACATGCCACAGCCAAAGCCAAGCAATAGTAAGCCGAGCATGAATGCAATTGATTGTTCTACAAGCCCATTTGCATTTGGTAATAAAAAATTAAAAATATCAATAAAAATACCCGTTAAAAACATATCGATATACGTCCCAGCACGTGGAAGTCGCTTCGTAAATAGGGCATCAATGACTAAAATCAACACACCTAGTAGTATGGACCATCCACCAATCGTTAAGCCTGCATTATTCGCAAGTCCGATATGCAATACGTCCCACGATCCGACGCCAAGTGTTTGCCCCTTAATTGTCAATGTGACGCCTAAAGAAAGCACGATAATTCCTGTTATAAAAAATAGGCAACGCCAATAAAATTCTTGCTTTATCTTCATAAAAAAATCCCTCTATATTTCATCTAAGTTGTCATAATCCAACTATCATTATAACGACAACGAGAGAAAAAGAGGGATAACTGTTAATTCAAAAAACTTAAAGGGTAGCTATGCATAGATTAATCATTTTAAAAATCGCTACTTTTCATACGTATAACTTAGTTCATCTAAGCTGTTATCGACGTTTACGATTAAATTATGCTCATTAAAAAACCATTCATCCGCCTTTTCAATATAAAAATGAACATCCTCAACAACGACATTTACACCCATATCATGCGGTTGCTCACGATTCATCCCTAATGAAAAACCTTCGTGAAAAGGAGAAGAACCCCCGTAACGTGCATAAAAGCGAATAAAGTCGCCATTTTCAATTTCCATCTCATTGTGGAACCATTCGATTGCTTCGTTTGATAGTATAATTTCCATAAGCTCACCTCAAAATCTATTATGCAATACATGTCTCAACTCAAATCATACAAGTTGATGACGAAAATTTCCACAAAATTTAATTATCCATAAAAAAACTCCCTCTAAGGTAGAGAGAGTTAAATCCATTTCACTTTTGGTTCCGTCCCGTTTTTAATACGTGTCATATTTTCACGATGACGGTAAAATATAAATGTCGCTAAAAAAACAATCAAAATAAAGAGTGCAAAATCACCCGTAACAACCCAATAAACGGAGCTATAAATTAATGCGACAACCGCTGTAATCATCGAAGTTAAGCTGACCATTTTAGTTAATTTTAACGACAGGAAAAATGTAAAGAATAACACGATAAAAAGTGGCCAAGAATAACCAAGAATGACACCAGCACTTGTTGCTACCGCTTTTCCACCGCGGAAACCTGCAAAAATAGGGAACATATGACCAACAACAGCTACAACACCTAAAATAAGTGGATGAATCGTTGCGTCTGAAAAGAATGGCAGTGCTAATAATAGAACGGCTGCTGTCCCTTTAAAGACATCAATTAATGTCACGACAAGTCCTGGTTTTTTTCCTAGCACACGAAATGTATTCGTTGCACCTAAATTACCACTCCCATGCTGACGGACATCCGTATTATAAAATAGTTTGCCGATCCAAAGCCCAGAAGGTATTGAACCGATTACATAAGCACAAAGGAGAATGAATCCATTAATCATAAGTTGTGCTCCTTTCAAATTTCGAATTTTTAAATTATTAGTTGGTACTAATACTATGTGATAATTATTCTACACCGTTTTAGAATGGAAGGAAAGAAGAATTATTTTTTCTTATATTTAGCGGTTAAAGCAGGAAAAAAGTTACATTATATGCTATCAATCGAAGGATGAACTTTTAATGCGCATTCGTTGGTGGTACAATTAGTCTTTGCAAAGCTGATTATTTCGGATTCACTAATTGACAGTGGGTGCGATAGAATGTACGATTAACAATGTAAATAGAACGTTCGTTTGTGTTTTGGAGGGGATTTCATTTTGGTTAAAAACCAACCGGGCATCGCATATAACGACGATGCCATTCAAGTATTAGAAGGTTTAGAAGCCGTTCGTAAAAGACCAGGTATGTATATTGGTTCCACTGATAGCCGAGGTCTTCATCATTTAGTTTTTGAAATTGTAGACAATGCTGTTGATGAAGCACTTGCTGGATTTGGTAATCATATTACCGTAAAGATTCATGAAGATAATAGTATTACTGTACGCGACTTTGGTCGAGGTATGCCTACTGGTATGCATAAAATGGGCAAACCAACGCCTGAAATTATTTTCACCGTGCTGCATGCAGGTGGAAAGTTCGGACAAGGCGGCTACAAAACGAGTGGTGGTTTACACGGGGTTGGTTCTTCTGTAGTGAACGCATTATCTACTTTTTTAGAAGTGACCATTCATCGTGAAGGTGAAATTTTCCGCCAACGTTTTGAGAATGGTGGGAAGCCTGTTACATCGCTTGATACAATTGGCAAGACAAAGGAAACGGGTACACTCGTTCATTTCTTACCGGATGAGACGATTTTCTCTGTAACGAAGTATAACTACGATACATTGGCTGAGCGATTAAGAGAATCGGCATTTTTATTAAAGGGATTAAAAATCGAATTGATCGACGAACGTGGAGAAGGCAAGCATGAAGTATTCCACTATGAAAACGGTATTGAGGCGTTTGTATCCTATTTGAACGAGGAGAAAGATGTTCTTCACCCCGTTAAATATGTGGAAGGGCTCATTTCTGAAATCGAAGTCGAGTTTGCTTTCCAATTTAATGATGGCTATTCAGAAACCATTTTGTCGTTCGTTAATAACGTCCGTACAAAAGATGGTGGAACACATGAAACTGGTGCCAAAGCTGCATTAACACGTGTATTCAATGAATATGCTCGAAAAATTGGCTTATTAAAGGAAAAAGATAAAAATCTAGAAGGCGCCGATATTCGTGAAGGCTTAACAGGAATTGTTTCTGTACGAATTCCTGAGCAAATTCTGCAATTTGAAGGTCAAACAAAAGGCAAGCTTGGTACGAGTGAGGCACGTTCTGCTGTTGATACGGTCGTATTTGAAAAATTACTTTACGTATTAGAAGAAAATGCTGAACTGTCGGCATCATTAGTGCGTAAGGCTATTCGGGCACAGCAAGTCCGTGAAGCCGCACGAAAGGCCCGCGACGATGCACGTAACGGCAAAAAGAAAAAATCCAGTACGCTGCTATCAGGGAAGCTTACACCAGCTCAATCAAAAAACGCCGCACGCAATGAATTATACCTAGTAGAGGGTGATTCTGCAGGTGGCTCAGCGAAACAAGGACGCGACCGTACATTCCAAGCAATCTTGCCTTTACGAGGAAAAGTAATTAATACCGAAAAAGCCAAGTTACAAGACATTATGAAAAATGAAGAAATCGCGACCATTATTCATACAATTGGTGCGGGTGTTGGGGCTGATTTTACAGTAGCAGATGCTGCCTACGATAAAGTTGTCATTATGACCGATGCCGATACAGATGGCGCGCATATTCAAGTACTGTTACTCACATTCTTCTACCGTTACATGCGACCACTCATCGAAGCAGGGAAAGTATTTATCGCCTTACCACCGCTTTATAAAGTGTCCAAAGGTTCTGGCAAAAAGCAAGAACTTGTTTACGCATGGACAGAAAATGAATTACAAGATGCCATCAAAAAAATTGGTAAAGGCTATGTTATCCAACGCTATAAAGGTTTAGGGGAAATGAATGCCGATCAATTATGGGATACAACGATGAACCCTGAAACGCGTACATTAATTCGCGTTAAAATTGAAGACGGTGCGCGTGCAGAACGTCATGTTACAACATTAATGGGTGATAAAGTAGAACCGCGCCGCAAATGGATAGAAAAGAATGTAAACTTCGGCATGGAAGAGGATGCAAGCATTTTAGAAAATGAATTCATCCAGCATGAGGAGGTTAACTAATATGAGCTTTGTTGAAAAATTTCAAGATTTACCTTTAGAAGAAGTAATGGGGGACCGTTTTGGGCGGTACTCCAAATATATTATTCAAGACCGTGCATTACCAGATACTCGCGATGGTTTAAAACCTGTGCAACGACGAATTTTATATGCGATGTTCCATGAGGGCAATACGTTCGATAAGCCATTCCGAAAGTCTGCGAAAACAGTCGGAAACGTGATTGGTAACTATCATCCACATGGTGATTCATCCGTTTACGAAGCGATGGTCCGCATGAGTCAAGACTGGAAATCGCGCCATATGTTAATCGAAATGCATGGGAATAACGGTTCTGTTGATGGCGATTCACCCGCAGCAATGCGTTATACAGAAGCACGTTTATCGTCGATTGCTGCAGAAATGCTGCGTGACATAAATAAAAACACCGTCGAATTTGTACCTAACTTTGATGATCAAGACATGGAACCGACTGTGTTACCGTCACGTTTCCCGAATTTACTTGTTAACGGTGCAACTGGAATCTCTGCTGGTTATGCGACAGATATTCCACCGCACAATTTACAAGAAGTGCTAGATGGCGTATTAATGCGTCTTGATAAGCCAAATTGCACAACAGATGAACTGATGACCGTTATTAAAGGACCCGATTTCCCAACAGGCGGCATTATTCAGGGTGTAGACGGGATTAAAAAGGCGTATGAAACAGGGAAGGGCAAAATTATCGTTCGTTCTCGTACCGAAATGGAAGTCATTAAAGGGAATAAGGAACAAATCGTCATTACCGAAATTCCATTTGAAGTAAATAAAGCGAATTTAATTCGTAAAATGGACGAGCTGCGTGTAAGCGACCGTCGATTAGAGGGGATTTCTGAAATTCGTGATGAATCGGATCGAAATGGTTTACGTATTGTCATTGAACTAAAAAAAGACGTGCCCTCACAAGGAATCTTAAATTTCCTATTCAAATCAACGGACTTACAAGTTTCTTACAACTTCAATATGATTGCTATTCACGAGCGTCGTCCAACGATGATGACGTTGCCTTTAATGCTGGATGCCTATATTGACCATCAAAAGGTCATCATCCGCCGTCGCTGTGAATATGATTTAAAACGTGCAGAAGACCGTTTACATATTGTTGAGGGGCTAATGAAAGCCTTATCGATTTTAGACGAGGTCATCGCAACAATCCGTGCCTCTCGTGACAAACGGGATGCGAAAACAAATATTATCGACAAATTCGATTTTTCTGAGGAGCAAGCAGAGTCTATTGTAAGCTTACAACTATATCGTTTAACGAATACCGATATTACGGAGCTACAACATGAGCATGAAGAGTTAGATCAACTTGTCATTAAATTGACTGCGATTTTAGCGGATGAGAAAAAATTAATTCGCGTTATCAAAACCGAACTGACAGATATTCGTAAACGTTTTTCACTGCCTCGTATGTCAACGATTGAAGCAGAAATTGAAGAACTTAAAATTACGCTCGATGTACTCGTTCCAAGTGAAGAAGTTATCGTCACTGTAACGAAGGACGGCTATGTAAAACGGACAAGCCTTCGTTCTCACAATGCTTCGAATGGCAAAGATTTTGCGATGAAGGAATCGGACTATTTACTCTTCGAAGCCAATATTAATACGCAGCATCATTTATTGCTCTTTACAAATCGTGGAAACTACATTTTCCAGCCAGTACATGAGCTCCCAGATATTCGTTGGAAAGATCTCGGTCAACATATTTCGAGTATCGTTCCGTTAGAGGCAAATGAAGAAATTCTTCAAGTCATTGGCGTGGATACGTTTGAGCAGCCTGAGAAGTACGTATTTACCGCGACAAAGGATGGGCAGATTAAACGTTCGTCCTTGTCAGAATATGTCGTGACACGCTATTCTAAGCCGATTAAAACAATGAACGTCAAAGAGCAAGATGAAATGATTTTTGCTAGTCTTGTAACGGAAAATGACGAGCTGTTGTTAGTAACGAATACAAGCTATGCAATCCGTTTCCCAATGAGTGAACTACCTGTTACAGGTGTGAAAACAGCAGGGGTGAAAGGCATTATAGTAAAAGACGAGGAATTGCTTGCAGCAGTCGCAATTTTACAGCCTAATAGCGCGCAGGAACTTGTTATTGTTACACAGCGCGGCGCCATCAAGCGTATGAGTGTCTCAGAAATCGAACTGGGCAATCGTGCAAAGCGCGGGGTCGTAACGTTAAAAGAATTAAAAACCAATCCACACCGTATATTCGCTGTGTTAGTTGTTCACTTTAGTCATACAGTTGTTTTAGAAACCGCAAAAGGCATTCAAGAAGCCATTCAAATTACAACTTTGACACGTGCTGACCGCTATTCAAACGGTTCATTACGTGTGGACCCAACTTCAGATGGACAGCTTGTACGAGCTTATATCGAAAAGAAATAATAACTTGATTTTCTACTTTAATTAAGTGGGGAACCCTGTCGAAAAAAAATCTGGACGCAATAACGCCGAGGTGTTATTGATTTAATAAAAGGACATCACCATGCACACCGCATTGGATGATGTCCTTTTTTTCATTCCAAACGGCGCATGAGTGGGGGACTCGGGCTAAAAATACTACCTCGCTGTGATTGAGCGCATGAAAAAACCACTCTCCCTTCAACTAAGTGAAGGGAGAGTGGTTTTGAATTTTAGTGTGATGCGTCTTGTACAGAAATACCAGTTTGTGCTTTAACTTCAACTTCACGGTATTTCGCTTCGTCTTTCTCTTTAGAAAGTATCGTTCCTAGGTATCCACCTAAGAAGCCAAGAGGTACTGAGATAATCGCTGGGTTTGTTAACCAAATTAATGGTTCGCCAACGAAAATTGCTTTACCTGCTTCTGGATTCCAAACGTTTGGAGAAATTGCTACTAAAACTAACGCAGAGATTAAACCTGTTAACATCGCCGCTACTGCACCGTTTGTATTGAAACGTTTCCAGTAAATCGTGTAAATGATTACTGGTAAGTTTGAAGAACCTGCGATACAGAATGCCAATGATACTAAAAACGCTACGTTTAATGTTTGCGCGCCTAATGCTAATAAAATAGAAACGATTGAAATGATAATTGAACCGATACGAGCAGCTTTAACTGCTTCTTTTTCAGTAACTTTACCTTTTTTGAATATTTGACCGTAAATATCATGTGATAGGGCAGATGCACCTGAAAGTACAAGACCTGCTACTACCGCTAAAATTGTTGCGAATGCTACTGCACATACGAATGAGAATAGAATTTCTCCACCAAGTGCTTTTGCTAATAATGGAGCAGCCATGTTACCAGCTGGGTTAGCAGCCACAATTGCATCTTTACCTACGAATGCCGCAGCACCGAAGCCTAAGAAGATTGTTAATACGTAGAATCCACCAACGATCCATGTAGCCCAAATAACAGAAGAACGAGCTGTTTGTGCATCTTTTACAGTGAAGAAACGCATTAAAATATGTGGAAGACCAGCTGTACCAAGTACTAATGCGATTAACATTGAAATCGTATCAATACCATTTGTATAACGTAAGCCTGGGTTTAAGTAAGCAGAACCATTCTCTGTTACCATTGCCATTTCAGCAAACATTTTTAAAATACTGAAGTCGAATTTCGCTAATACTAAGAACGAAATAATAATTGTACCTAACATTAATAGACAAGCTTTAACAATTTGTACCCAAGAAGTTGCTGTCATACCACCGAATAATACGTAGATTGTCATCATAACTCCTACGATTAATACAGCAGCCCAATACTCAATACCTAATAATAATTGGATAAGACCACCCGCACCTACAAGCTGTGCGATCATGTAAAATAATACGATTGTAATTGTTGATAAAGCAGCTGTTCCACGAACTTTTGCTTTGTCAAAACGAGCTGTAATCATGTCCGCTAATGTAAAGCGGCCTAAGTTACGTAATGGCTCAGCTACGATGTAAAGTACCACTAAGTAAGCAACTAAATAACCTAGTGAGAAGAAGAATCCGTCAAATCCGAATAATGCGATCGAACCCGCGATCCCTAAGAAAGAAGCAGCTGATAAGTAGTCCCCTGCGATTGCAAGACCATTTTGCCAGCCTGTTAAACCGCCACCTGCTGTATAGAAGTCACTTGCACTTGATGTCTTCTTAGATGCCCACCAAGTAATGACTAATGTTAAACCTACGATTGCTACGAAGAAGAATATCGCCGTGAAACTTAAATCGTTCATAATTAGCGACCCCCTTCATATTCTGCGATAATTGCTTTCGCATCTTTGTCAAAACGATTTGCTTTTGCTACATAAAAGTGCGCTAATCCCCATGTCATTAAGAATAATCCTGCTGAATAAATCCAAACCCATGTAATTTCCCCGATTGCTGGTTGATGCAAAATCTTTGTGTACGAAGTTAAGATTGGTAGCAGCATGTATGCCGCTAAGAAAAACACTGTCACCGACCAAAGAAAAGCATTTTTACGTTTTGTAAGCGCCTTAAAAGATTCTTGCGATGCGATTTTGTCATAATCAATTTTTCGCGGTTGATTATTCCCCATAAACATTCCCCCAATTGTGATAAAATTCACTGCTCTATGTTCGTAAATTACTACTTTCAAGCAATTTACATTTTTATTCTATTTTAGCCGTCACAAAATTGCAATACTTTTCTGACAAATTATTTAAAAAAATTTTTCACAAAAATAAGTTTAAGAGAGAAAATAAGAGAAATTTTAAGCTAAAAATTAATTTATTCAGAATAAACATTCCCCAAAAACGTTGAATTACCAACATTTCTAAATAGATTGACAAATGAAATATAAGTTTTATCGAGAAAATAGCAAACGTAAAAAAGAGTTTAATTTTTTCATAATTATAATATTTGAAAAGTGATTTGATTTAATTTATTATCTTTAATTTCCGGTTAAAAAGTCGTTTTATTTTACATTTTATACGATATTTCGAGCAAATTTGCTATAAAAACCTGCAAAAATAGCTCTTTATTTCCCCAAAAAAAGAGAAAAAATAGGGGAGTGATCCCTACTTTTTCTCTTCATTCTCTTCATTAATGTGATACATCTTGTACAGAAACGCCTGTATGCGCTTTTACACGAATTTCTTGATAAACACGTTCCGCTTCTGCTTTTTCTACTTTGTGAGCCGTCAGTACCGATCCTAGGTAGCCAGCTAAGAAGCTTAGTGGAATTGTAATAATTGCTGGTACTGATAAGTTTACAAGTGGATCTCCAACGAAAATAGCATTACCTGTTGGACTCCAAATATTTGGTCCCATTGCACCTAACACTAGACAAGATACAAGACCCGTTACCATTGCAGCTACAGCACCATTAGAATTAAACTTCTTCCAATAGATTGTATATAAAATAACTGGTAAGTTTGCAGACGCACCAATACAGAATGCAAATGATACTAAGAACGATACATTTAAGTTTTGCGCAAATAACGCAAGGATAATCGAAACAATCGCAATTGAAATGGAACCAATACGCGCAGCTAATACTTGTTGTTTCTCTGTTAATTTACCATCATTTAAAATTTCTCCATAAATATCATGCGAAATAGCAGAAGCACCTGTTAATACTAACCCTGAAACAACCGCTAAAATCGTCGCAAAAGCAACCGCACAGATGAATGATAATAAAACATTACCACCTAAAAACTCCGCTAATAATGGAGCAGCTGTATTCCCCGCAGCATTTTCAGCAATAATGGCATCAAATCCTACGAAGTGCATTGCACCGAAGCCTAAGAAAATTGTTAAAGAGAAGAAAATCGCCGTAATCCAAGTTGTCCATGAAATAGAAGAACGTGCTGTTTTTGCATCTTTAACTGTAAAGAAACGCATTAAAATATGTGGTAACCCTGATGTACCTAATACTAAAGCCATCATCATTGAAACCGAGTCGATACTTGAACTATATTTCATCCCTGGAACTAAATACTCGTCCCCATAATTTTCACTAATCGTACTGAACATCGTCAATAAATTAAAATCAAATTGCTTAAATACTAAAATAGCTAATAGGAACGTACCAAATAACAATAGGCCTGCTTTAATGATCTGTACCCAAGAAGTCGCCGTCATACCACCAAATAATACGTACGTCGTCATCATAACACCTACGATTAATACAGCCACCCAATAATCAATACCAAATAGAAGTTTAATTAACGCACCTGCACCAACAAGCTGTGCAATCATATATAAAATAACAATAATAATCGTTCCTGTTGCAGCAACACCACGAATACGCTTTTCATTGAAACGAGCTGTTAACATATCCGCTAATGTGAAACGACCTAAGTTACGCATAGGCTCTGCTATCATATATAGTAGTACTAAGTTTGCTACAACATATCCAACCGAGAAGAAGAACCCATCAAAACCTGTTAAGGCAATCGCACCGGATACCCCTAAAAACGCGGCTGCTGATAAGTAATCGCCCGCAATAGCAAATCCATTTTGCCATCCTTTTAATCCGCCACCTGCTGTGTAGAAGTCAGTCGCTGATGACGTACGTTTTGCAGCGATATACGTTACGATTAATGTTAAACCTACAATGCCAAGGAAAAATCCTGCTGATACTAAATTCATCGTGACACACCTGCCTTTTTATACTCTGCTAAAACTGCGGCTGCTTCTTTATCAAATTTGCCAGCCATTTTAACGTAAATCATACAAAGAATAATTGTCATAATAAATAGAGCAAGAGAATAAACCCAAACCCATGTTATTGACCCAATCGCTTGCTGTTGTAACACAGAAGTGAAGGCTAAAATAGGCAGCAAAATGTAAAATGTTAAAAATGCTGCAGTAATACCGAACAATAACGTGTTTTTCTTCTTTACAAAGGCATTGAAACTATCCATACGATCTATAACATCATAGTTAATATTATCGTGTTTTTTGGATTTTGATTGTTTTTCATCCATCATTGTAATTTCCCCCTTAAGGATTATTATTCTGTTCTAAACGCAATATTACTTTAATA
Source organism: Solibacillus cecembensis (assembly GCF_050272495.1). NCBI lineage: Bacteria > Bacillati > Bacillota > Bacilli > Caryophanales > Caryophanaceae > Solibacillus > Solibacillus cecembensis. The sequence continues at coordinate 30,900 of NZ_JBNNMF010000018.1, forward strand.
TCACGTCGATAAACCATATTGTAATAGGGAATTCTCTATTATGCAATAACATTTTTCAGAAAACTCAAAATCAACAAACTCTTTAATACATAGAATTAACATGCACTTTTCAGAAAATTTACACACGAATTTCCTTGTTTTTACTATTTGAATATTGTACTTTTTGATCTTTATTATTGAATTTCCATTTTTTCTAGTAATTTAAATACATAAAGCAGAATATAGTATTTAGCTAAACTAAAATAATAATACCACCCTATTTTAGAGATGTAGGTCTTATTGTTATATAACAATAAGGAGAATGATATTTTTTTGCTTTTTTTTATTTTAAAATTTTATTTACCTTGTTTCAACATTTACGGGAAGACGTAATTGATTTGTAGCGTAGTAAGGGGTTTGCTTAGGCATTTTATGATTTAAACGATTATAGAAAAATGATAGTGAAAAAAAGAGGGTATCAAGAAAAATAATATTAATCTGACCGAATAAAAGTAAAAACCCGTGTTTTTTTAGAGTCTTGATCAAAAAAATACCAAAATAGAGGGGAGTTCAATCGAATTGCATTGATGTAACCGTTTTTTTTTAAAACATGCTTGCTATAAGAAACCACTCCTGCTGGGCTTCGTATAAGTGCGCAGAAAGAAATGGCCATTTCTTTCGAGGAAATTCTAGCAGTTCGGAAATGCGATTAGTTATAAGCTAGGGAGTGATTAAATTATGCAAAGAAAATCTCATATGTAATTAACACCAATGAAATTGATTCAATTAAATTCATTTTATGATTTTAGAAGAAAACTCGGAAGAAAAGATTGCGCGGAATTAGAAGGGGATGTTTTAATTATTGGTTGTAAAAAAACAAAAAAATTGCCTTTTTATAAATTAGGCAATTCACAAGTCGGGAATAAAAAACGCTAATAACCTTGCTATATCAATGTTATTTATATCTAATTTCTATGAAAAGTCTATTTATTATGAGTAAAGATGGTATAATAAGAAGGTAGCTTGATTGGTGTGTTTCATGGGCGGTTGGTAATTATTTCTACCTATTAACCTTATTTTTATAGGGGGGAAGGAGATGTTGCCGATGACCGTATACGAAGCGATGATGGTAGCAATAAGTATGTCCGCTCTTATTGTATCTATTCTTGCGTTGTCATTTACTTTTACACAAAAAAAGTAAACTGCCCCCTGCACCGCGCATGTGAGTAGTTTACTTTCTCGATTGCAAATCGCCTTTGAAGCGATTTTTCTTGTTACGACAGACCATTTGGTGTTAGCGCACCGAATGGTCTTATTTATTTATATACATTTACTCTTCAAATTATAACACGCATAATTTCATTCCTCAACAACTTGTTTAACCCTATTCCTTGGATAAGGATCATATAGTAACTTCAGGATACTCTACCCGCCCTGAAAACTAGTCTATCACCCCAAAAAATAACAGTACAAATTTCAAAGTGAGAAGAAGTATTAAAAAACGGGAAGAAATACCAGAGAAATTAATATAAAGAGCTTTCTAATGTATTTAGTTATTCCGATGAAATTACGGTGAATTTTCCCTTGTCTGAAAAATTAAAAGCAGTGGGTAAGTTCAGTTTACGAAATTTCTACGCCAGAAAAAGTAGTTTGTACTTATATTCTATTAGTGAACTATTTTCGAACAATTTTTAGAATAAATAGCCTATCTAGTAGAGGAACAATTGACCTACCTTTTAAACTATGGAATACTCATGGAAGGTTATATAGAATTTGCGAAAAGAGGAAATAAAATGAAGTTGAACGTGAAATTAAAGCTCCAACTATCTTTCGGGGTTATCCTTCTATTTTTAATGCTAATTTCCGGATTAAGTATTTACATTATTAATAATAATACCGAAAAACTTGATCAAATCGAGCAAGATACAAAATTAGTAGAAATGTATAATGATATTGCTTTCCAAGCGGTCCGTGCGAATGCAGCGATTCGTGGTTATATGCTGTATGTAGACGATAGTATGAAGGCCAATCATTATGAAATTCGCGCTACATTAAATGAACAAGTACAAAATTTAAAAGCACATGGGGCAGATGAAGGGTTTCAGGAATTCGAATCTAAGTTAACTGCATGGGAAAATGCCATTGATAACGAAATCATTCCAGCTGTTGATCGTGGTGATATTGAACAGGCACAAAAAATTGCTAAGCCGGTTTTAGGTGCTGGTTCTCAAGAGTTGGTCGTATTTGCAAAATCATTAGCAACAAGTGTAAATGACGAAATAAAAACGGTCATTACAGATTTCTATTCGCTTAGTAAATCAAGTATGGTGCAAGTCGCTGTTTTAGCACTAATTGCGGTTATTACAAGTGTCGTTATTTCAACGGTGTTTGCCCGCCGTATCGCACTCAACATGCAAGCAGTTATGAAAGGAATGCATAAGTTCTCAAATGGGGATTTAACTTCGCATTTAAAGGTAAAATCAAAGGATGAGTTCGGTCAATTAGCAGATTCTTTTAACTTAATGGCACAAAAGCTACGGGATACGGTAGGGCAAGTAGGGAGCTCCTCTGAACAGGTTGCTGGTACGTCTGAGCAGCTGACAGCAAGTAGCTTAGAAGTGACGCATGCAACGGAAGTCGTAACAGAGTCTATTTCTGATATTGCAGTAGGAATGGCTGACCAGCAACAAATGACGAATGATGCAAAACGATTCTCGGATCATTTAATGAAAAAAGTAGATGATATTTCCACAAGTATTGAGGAAGTAAATGATTCATCTCTTTATTCAAAGCAAATGGCATCAGAAGGGCGCCAATCCGTTCGTAACGTCATCGAGCAGATGGATATCATCGATAATAATACATCCGAATTAAATAGACGGGTCAAAGAATTAGATCAAAATACGGCGAAAATTTCAACGGCTATTCAAGTGATTAAAACGATTGCTGAACAAACCAATTTATTAGCGTTAAATGCATCTATTGAAGCTGCACGCGCGGGTGAGGCAGGGAAGGGCTTTGCAGTCGTTGCTGATGAAGTACGTAAACTCGCAGACAATTCGAATGTGGCAGCTGTTGAAATCGAGCATATTGTTGCAGATATTTTAGAAAGTACACGCGTGATTGAAGAAGATATTATTCATAATAATCAATCGGTTGAAGCTGGGAAAGAAAAAGTTGCCGTTACACGCGAAACCTTCCTACAAATCGATACTGCAATTAATCACGTGCAGGAACAAACGTCGAACGTAACCCAGGCAATCCGTGTAATCGCAGAAGATGTGAAAAAACTAGTGACTGAAATTAATGATATCAATGAAATTGCTGTTGATTCAAACGATCATATTCAAAGTGTTGCAGCCGCTTCAGAAGAGCAAAATGCCGCGATGGAAGAAGTCGCAGCAGCATCTACGCATTTATCACAAATGGCGATTGAATTACAGGAGTCTATTCATAGTTTTAAATATTAAGGAACAACCAGAGTGAAAGGGAAAGATCACTCTGGTTTTTTTATTTTAGTTTATACAATAGAAGAAGCATAGCTAACTTAGTGTTAATAATAAAACCTGCATTATTTTTTTGCAATGATAAAGGAGAGTATAATGTACACAATTGGACAAGTCGCAAAATTTTTAGGTGTGTCTAAAGATACCTTAAAATTTTATGAAGAAAAGGAATTAGTAAAGCCAAAGCAACATATTGAGAATGGGTATAGAAAATATAATCATTTTGATATATATGATCTAACAACAGTGAATTTCTATAGAGAAATTGATATTGAAATTAAAAAAATCCAAGAACTAAGAAAAAGTAAGAGTATAGAGGGCATAAAATCATTGTTAGAAGAAAAAGAACAAGAAGTTTTAGAGGAAATAGAATATAAAAAAATTCTTTTAAAAAAGATTCAGCTAGTAAAAGATGATTGCGAAAAAATTAAACAATCCTTAGGAATATTTACAGTAAAAGAAATGAAACCTTTAGAAATAAAAGGAGAAATAGAACATTTTACTGCGTATGATGAATACGACACTCTCAAAAAGAAGACAGACAGCTTAAAAAAAGCAGTTACCCTAACATCTTTAAGTAGAATCATACGTTTTAATGAAGATGGCATTATAGAAGAAAAATTTATAATTACAAGGAAAATAGATGACTTTGATAAAGATATTGAAGGTGAAATTTTATCCCATCCAAGATGTATTTATACAGTTATTGAAAATGGGAGATGGTCAACTGGTGGGGAAAATATTGATTATAATGTGGAAGCTAGTTTAAGAAATTTTGCAATAAAAAAAGGCTATGAACTTTTAGGGCTAGTTTATATTAATTTATTACTTACCACTTATGAAGATGGACTTGAACGTGTATTTTTAGAAATTTACGCACCTATAAAATAACACAGATATGTATTGACCTGTGAGTAACACCTAGGTTTAAGCTGAAGTTATTAGTAAGTAGATGCATTGTTATATTTACTAAATACTTAGCTTGGAGTGGGGATTGTTCATGAATAGAGAAAAGAAACTAAAAAAACCAGTAGCAAGTTTTATTTTATTAACTAATATTATTTTTTTACCGCTTTTTTTTCTTGTAGGAGCCACATACATGTTAGGATTACCAACATGGGTCAGTGATGTAACATTTTGTATTGCAGCTTGGTCATCAACATTTGCTTTTGTATTACTGTTTAAAAGAATCTATCCTGGGCAGAGTTTTATACAGTTTGTAAAAGGGAAATTCGAGAGTAAACTTAAATTTTCTGTTATTCTTACTGCGAGTATGATTCAAGCTTTCATATTTTTAATGATTTTGTTTATTATTACTAATAATAGTGAAGTAAACTCCATTTTTACTGTTTCTTCATGGGGATTGCTGATCTATTTCTTTTTTATAAGCCTGCTTTCTGGGCCACTAGGAGAAGAACTAGGGTGGAGGGGTTTCGCTCAAATGGAACTTCAAAAGAAATATTCACCATTAATAGCTTCGATAATCATTGGCTTTTGGTGGGGGATTTGGCATTTACCTATATGGTTTACTACGGGCCTTGTGGGAAGTGATTTAATCAAATATATACTATTCTTTATGATTGCAATCATGTCTACTAAGATTGTTATGACAGCCTTTTATAACTTAAATCAGAATTTAATCATTCCAATCATTATCCACCAATTCTTTAATTTTTTTATTGGATTAATAAACGGAAACTTAATTGATTTAATCATGTATAACGCAATTTTTTACTTAGTAGTCGCGGTTTTAATTATCATTATAAATCCCAAAAATACATTGTATGGAAAGTATGAAGAATAACTTGTAATGAGCAATATTCTAATGTAAAATCGTAATAATTTTTTTAGATTTGATATTATGTGAGTAAATGAGTTCATGATAATCGCAGAACAATTCAATAAGATTATTGTTTAATGTCAACGTGGTTAGAAAATTAGAAATAGAGTTAGCGAAATATTAAACGAGAATGAAGTTTTCAGAAAATGCTCTATCTGATTTTAAAAGCTTTGATTCTCATACAAAAAGGGGATTATAGCCTTAGTTGCCAGCGGAGCAAGGCGCGGTGAAAGTTTTAGACCCGATGGCAATGGTAAGAGCTTTTTCTACAAGAAAAATAGTTTTCTAAAAAATGATAAAGGTATAAAAAAACATATGTACATCCATTTTTTAGTAATTATGACTCTACATATAAGTTATTATATATGTAGAGTAGCATACATTGATATTTAAGGCGCTTAATTATTAAATACTTGTCTATGCTGAAAAAGCGGCTTATATTTTTACAATATTTAGTTGGGAGATGTTTGTTTATGCTTTTTTGGAGTCCTTTTTTATTAGGTATTTTAGCCGGTATTATATTAATAGCACTCTCAGCTTATTTAAAGAATAAAGGATTTTCTAAATTAGTTATAATGATCCCTATAATTGTTCTATTAGCTACAGGAATTATAATGTTTTATCTAGGGTATGTGGTTATTCGAGGCTTTGAAGGATTTGCTTATTCGCAATTCGGGGTGGCTAATCTATTTTGCCTGTTGATTAGGTTTTTTGTCTTTATAAATGATTCTAAGAAAACATAATGAATATGTATAAAAAAGTTATTGGCAATTTAATTGTCGCAATAACTTTTTTAACAGCAACTAAAATATGCTCTAATAGTTGAATAAAGAAGAGCATTAGATTGGTTAACTCTGGGTAAATTGATAAAAAACAACCTGTATATAAGACCATGATTAAAAATAAGATCAGGCTCAAATTTTGGTGTCCAAACTTTAATATCTCTTTAAATTCAGATTCCGTCTCACTATTTAAAGTATACTTATCGAATGAGACTTAACTTCCTATAATATATATTATGACCGTGTCCCTTTTATATCGTTGCTTGTGCAAGAACAAAAGAATTGCCACCTCTGTAAAAGGACAAGAAGTTTTAACTTTTATGGACAAGAAAGTTAAACTTTTTGTATTTCCCTGTTTTGGACAAGAAGTTTTAACTTTTATTATTATACATATAAAATATTATACCCAGTTCTCATTGATTAAACATATCCAATACATAAATCATTTACATCTGCTCTTAATGCATAATTCGTGTATAAAGAGCTAAACCTGCTCATTTATTAAATGAACAGGTTTATATATTAATTAACTGTAGAATTAATCTCTTTCACAAAAGCTGCATAATCAGATTTTTTTAATTCAGATAAATTAGTATTGTTCCAGTCGCTTATATCAGCTAAAAAATCGCTTACATTGCTTGAAATATTTTTAATCCTCTTTAATTCTTGTAAAGGTTGTATTTTACTAATTTCCTGTGTTATTTTACTAATCATAATTAAATAATCAGCTTCTTTATTTTCCCAATAAGTAATGTAATTTATTTGTTGTTCCATTGAGTAAATATTTGCAACAAATTGTTCCGGCACATCTGATTCTGTAGGCAAAAGTTCAACATCTGAATCCCTTAGTATTACTAATAGCATTTTTTCTTTATATTCACGTAAACGCATTACCTCAGATATTTCATACATACAGTTTAATGACTTTAAATAATTGTCACTGATAATACTAATTACAAAATCATGTTTACCTATAGATTGCATAAAGCTTTTTATACTATCTTTAAATTTAAGCCCACGAATATCTCTAGTTAAGGTGTACCCCATGACTTTGAAGTCTTCATCGATTAAGTCAGCAAATACCTTGTCTTCCCAACAATATGAAATAAATATCTTAGGTTGATTGTCTGCCACTACTTGTAATGGTAATGATTCATTTCCTGTAATTATGTCTTCAAGATATTCTCTAATATGGTTAATTAAATGTACTGTAACTTGATGGTTAAAAGCGTCAATATGATCTTGATATTTCTTTCCACTTCCATAACCCATGCTTACACTAATATATACATTCTTTGCTTCAATATATTTTAATAGTTGGTATATATATGATACTTCTTCTTTAGAATCCAAGGGTAACTCTAATTTATCATTCCACTCTTTATTACTCAATATTTCTTCGAAGTTGATAGTATTCTGTATACATTCAGATATATATTCCTTAATTAAACTATTGTTTTCAATAAATAATAAAAACCTTGATAAATCCTGTTGTTCTGAACCAAATTTTGTTGAAAGTAATCTAGAAGCATTCGCTCTAAAATCCCTTCCTAATTTGTTAATTTGTTTTAAATCCATATTTTATTTCCCTCCACAGTAAATACAATAAGGTATAAGCCACTTGTCCAATTCAGTAACTTTAAAATGTGAATCACAGCATATTTTTTTTACAACTACTAAGTGATTATCGGGTTCATAAAGTTCAGATTCATCGGTAGTTGGCCTCTTCCCTGCTTTAATTTTTACAAATTTATTTCCTCTATTTTTTCTTTCTAAGTCTTTAAACATTTGATAAATAAGGTCTTCTGCATAATCTTTTGCTATAGAATGTACTTTATTAATTACTTTATCTGTATAAAACGAATTAAATTCAGCTATCAAACCACAAACTGGACAATAAATATCGACTACCTCGGTTTCTTTAAATTCTGAACCAAGTATTTTGAAATGATTTTTACAATAAGGGCAACATGAATTAAAATAACCATCAGAATCAGTTGGTATGCTTATAGAAAACGAAACATTACTCATTATCTTAGCTCCTTCTTTAATCTGTATATCTTAAATTACTGTATACTTGGACAACTGTCTTAATATTATTTATCAAACCACATGGAGAGCTAGAGTTACGTCAACCAGAAGTTGGCTTCTATATTGTCGGCATGAAGAGTTACTGACGCGCACCAACTTTTTTAATGGCAATTGGCTATGAGCAAGTGCGTTCCATATTGGTATAACGCTATTTTTTATTCATATTATCTCCCATATCCATATTTAAAATTGTTTATGTAAGGGTCATAATACTCTTTTGCATGAGGATCAAAACCATCACTAAATAACTTCTCATAGTAGATTTTCACATCCCACTGAACATTTACAGCCCCTTCATCAGTAGTTAGTATATATGGTAATATTTCCTCGCTAAGTGTAGTTTCAATATGCTTTTTAAGATCTATCGTTTCTGTATTAAATGGATTCTCAGGTTCATTTTCTTTGTCAAAAATAATATCTAGAAAAACCAAGTAATTTGTATACTTATCATCAAAATAAATTGCTCTTAATTGGACACTTTTCATATTCAACTTTGACTTTTTTTGAAATTTATATATCTCATCGTAAGCTTGGGTTAAGTATATAAAACTTTTGAAATGAATACTTAACCTTGTTGAAAGATACAAGAATGCGTTTCTATATTGAGCCGTCCATAAAGATGGATAGTAAGTCGGTTGAATTTTCCATCCAACATTTTTGGAACTCTGAGGGAAAAATTGACTTATTAATGGGAAATTGCACGGTTTCATCAATCGTTCCTCTAGCCTAATTTCGTCCCAATACCGAATTTTTAACACCCTACTTTCTTCTAATTCCTTATACGCTGTAACTAAGCCCGATGTTAATGCTGTTGTACAAACTAATAAATATCCATCCGCTTTAACACGTTCACAATCCATGATTATTGAGTTCGCTTCGTTTTTGCCGACACTTTTTCCCGATTGAGCAAAATGCTTGCACTGTACTAACCATGTCCTTTCGAAACTACTTAAAGGTCCTTCCGTCCGTTCAACTACTATTAAATCCCTACCGCCATCAGTTCCTTTTCCTGTCCAATGTACTTCAAATCCTTCTCTTACAAATATTTCCCTTGTTAACCTCTCTAAATCCGTCCCATCAATAGATAACTCATTAAAATTCAACATATACTCACTCCAGTAAAAACCAATTTTAAATACAAAAAATCCTATATCTATTTATGATTATAGTTTGTAATTAATAAAATTCCAATAATATCCTAATGGATAAAAAATCCAAATCAAATAATTTAATAAGAGCTGCAATGAATCAGATGTTCAAATGATTGTTAACATTGCTGGCGAGTCGACTCTCCGTAAACAAGTGGATTACCTTTAAAGAAAAACTCTTCCATATATCGTTATGTTTCTTCTACTGATAATTCTCGACTATTCATCATAAGCTGTGCATAGCTTATAAAATAATCAGCAGTTAAGGTACTTGAATGATGCACATGCATATTAGCAGCTCTTTTGCTCGTAGCCAAGTAATACTAAACCTAGCTGACCTTTTCCTCTTCTGCGTGAAACGTTACGTCTGTTAACTGCTCTGCGATTTGTGTATCTACGGCAATTTCTGCACTTAAATTCATACCACAGCACCCTGCTACACCGTAAAAGCATAGTGTTGCGCCCTATGCATGTGCTAAAACTTGCTCAATAAATTGTTTACCTTCTGGACTCATTTTCATTGTATCGTCTCTCCTTTTAATCTTTGTAATCCGTCCTTGCCAACAGTTGCTTCCTTTACCCAAGGAATTGTGACAAAACGACCTTTGCTGATGCGATCGACTTCCTCTAACCATTTAATCTCTGCTTGCTGCTTTTGCATAAGTAATGGACTTGTTAGTTGCAGTTTAGCAAAAGATTAAAGGTATTTGCGCTAGCCACACGCTCATTATGAGCCTCTTCAAAATGCCTCATACCTCGCCCTTCCTGCGGGGTCTTATTCTCCCTGTGCAGGCGCAACTGCAAACTTTGCTCACTTTTGTAAGTATTTAATTCAACTTATATAGTTAAGTTGATTAATTGAGTTGATATGGTATAAAAGTAAGCGTCAAATAGCGCCCCTCTGATTTAACAGCTGGGTGCTATTTGACGCTTACAATCAAACAATTCTCCAATTATTTTTAGGAAGTGCTGTTGGCACGACTGGTGGTTGTTCGTTCAATTCTAAAACAATCGGGGAACTCCAATTCTAAAAATTTTGAAGATAAACTTGATAAGATTATTGACCTTCTCGAAAAAGAAAAAAAAGAGTGATTACAATAGCTTCTTCATATTGATCTGTACACAACGATCGGGCGCGATTGTTGAATAAGCATCTCTGTTCCTATTCAACTAACGGAGGCTTTAATTGAATATTCGCATCCCGAAATAATCAAACTTTTTTATAAAAATCAAACTAGATAAATAATGAACCAACTGTTTTGATCAAACTTTGTTTCAAAACAGTTGGTTTCTTTCTGTATAAAATCAGCGTTTGCAACTTACTTTTAATCGAACTTTATTAAAAAGCTACAGTAATTGATATTTAACTAAACTGTTAATAGGTCTTAAAGTAATCTTTATGTTAAATTTATTAGTAATAGTTCTAAATCAATTCTGCAAAATTTAAAATTTCTGAATCATTATTAGGATTATAAAACTTTTCTTTACCAATATTACCTTCATAAAGTTCTTCCCCTATAAACTCATAAGAATATTTAGAATATACGTCTCCGTCTATTACATAATTAGTTGAAAAGTATTTTTTTCCGAACTTACCAAACGAAAGAAATATTACTTCTTTAGCACCTGCAGCAAACAGTACGTGTTTCACCGCCTCAGATGAATAGCCATTTGTAATATAATCATCAATAATACAAATTACTTTCCCCTTTATGCTATTTTTTAAAATTGGATTCACAATTAAAGTTTCGAAATCGCTATTACTTTTTGTTTTCAAACGAATTGCTCCACTGCTATGTTTAGATTGCATTTGTTGATGTCTGATTAATATTTCTGGCCCTGTTCTAGGTCCTCCATTAAGAATTACTCTAACAGCTTCCTTTAAGAATGAAACTGAAGTAAATGTATTTTGAGGATTAGAAGAAGGAAAGGTACCCCAATAATCTACCTTCTCGTAGTAATTATTAGTTGTTACTTCGTTTATTAGATGGAATAATAAAAGAAGTAATATTCTTTGATCACGTCTAGATTCAGTACCCTTTAAATTAGTTTCAAATATATTTTTAACTCTTGCTTCTTCTTCCGGTCTATAATGTGTATTCGCGTTATTTAAACTAATAACGCTAAATGAGTCTCCAAAAATCATTTGAAAGTAATTTTCTTTATGTATTTCATATGCCTTTAAGCAGTCTATTACGTTTTTAAAGTCAAATATGGGTAAGCCATATTTTTTCACTTTCTCTGAAACAGTTACTCTATTACTCAATGACTCTGGATTAAACAATGGGATTTTGCAATGGAACGAGAATATAGCATCATCATTAACAATACCTATCATTCCTATAATTGCACCTTTTTCTTTCAAATCTTTAATTTTTGCTTTTGTTTCTTTACTACGATCTAATAATTTTAATTTTTTATTATATTCTTTAGGTAATTTACTTTTTAGTATATTAATTGTACTTTGTTTAGCTACAATAGCTAAAATTACATTCGCATCATTAAACAAATCAGATATCCTTAAATTTTTCTCAATCAGTTCATTTTCTTCAGTAAAGAAAACTAATTTTGAAATTAGAATCAATTTATTTGTCATTTAGCATTTCCCCTCCAAATTCAAATATTTTATTATTTATCGCTTCGTCACCTTGATCTACAAAAAGTATCTTTTTGTTCGCTTTATATGCATTTCTAATTGTATTCATAGTGCCACTTTTTAAGTTTGTTTCGATAACTATTATTAAATCACTAATATTGGCCACATATTGATTTCTATCTAAAAAGCTTGATTTATAAGTGTTTTCTTTGGGACCGATAGCTGTTAATAATAAACCTTTTTCAGATATTAGATCCGCTACAACTTGATTTTCTTTTGGATAAATTTTATTGAAATTTGTAGGCAACACTGCAATCGTTTTTCCACCAAGATCCAGAGTAGTAGCATGTGAGACCGTATCTATGCCCTCAGCTAGTCCACTCACAATAATATAATTATTGCGAACGTATTCTTGAGTTATTTTTTTTGTTAATTCAATAGATTTTCCCGATGGCTTACGAGTACCAACAATAGCAACTCTTTTTCTATCTAATGACAATTGTGAAACATCACCTTTAGAATACATAAAAAGTGGCATATTTTTTTCTGGAATCAATGCGGTCAATTCATTTTGATCATATTTAAAATAAATCTTACTGCTACCATCTTTTAAAAATGCTTCCGTATTAAATAATTCATATTTAAAATTTTTATATTTTTGATAATTTCTTGCTAATTCTCTATCTTTATCTGTAAATTTACTTTCAATCTCCATAATCATTTCGTTTTCATTATTAAAAATACTTTCTAGGGGGTCTAATCTTAACTGGAAAATAGTTTGTAAAAGTGAATCATTGAAACCAAATTGTTTCAAATAAAATAAGTTACTTCTTATTTTATTTGTCATAGTTTCCCCCCTTTCTCTTTTCGCACCTGATTTCGGCGCTTCCTCATGCTCTATTCCACCACCAGGAAAAACGTAATAAACTGTGTCATCATTAGTTCTTTGAATTAACGCTATTTTGTAATTTCCCACCAATACTATAGATCATTTATTTCTCATAATCGTAACCTTTTTATGTATGTCGTTAGATGGAGTTAATTTTCTAACTGTATTACACTTTCATATAGTAATAGTAAAAATGCTTCCAAACATAAAGATATTCGAGGTTTATGTGTTGTGCAATAAAAGTAATGGTGGGAAAGGTCCTAAAAAAACACAATAGAATCTGACAAAGCTTAATCTGTTGTGTTTAAATGAACTATTATAAAGCCATGTAGAACTATCCTTCTTCGCGAAGACTAAGCTCATCATTAATGATTTCATCTTCAACCTTTTCAAATTCTTTAAAAATTTCATTCATAAACTTACCTAATGTTTTTATATATATTAAATTGTCTATTGAAGGGTCCGTATTAAGATACGATACTATAGCCTCGTACAAAGTAAATATTTCTAATTGTCCAGGGATTCTTAATCCTAAATTACTTGGACCAAAAACATATGCCGGCGATTCCATACCTTCAATGTCTATTGTACCTAAGCTATCAAATGTACCTAAAGGGCTTGAGTGTATTTGATAATTCGCTTTTTGATAAAAAGAAAGTGTTTCTTCATGAATTCTTATATGCTTTTCAAGATCTTTAAAATAAATACGCCTACCTAGTTTACTAAATATAGGTCTTGCCCATTCATAGTCAAATCTAAAACTATCTCCATATTTGTTTAAAACCTTTTTGTAATTACTTTTTAAATCCTTATAATATTCGTCCTCTGAAGTATTTTCCCCATATGGTTTGAGTTCTTTATATTCTTCAATTATTGAGGCATCATTAAATCTAATCAAAAGCTCTTTCAAAAGTTCTTCATCATCAAAATATTTTAAAAATATCAACAGAATAATTTTTGTTTCATGGGCAGTACGCCAACGAGAAAGTGCTGCATCAGCAAAGCCTCCCTCCAAAAGATAAATTATTTCCTTTGCTAAAAGAATTTGTTTTGCGAGTAATTTCATGATTGTATAATATTTCAAAGTATGTTCTAAGGTATTCTCATCTAATACCTTGATTTCATTTGACTTATTTATATCGTTAGTGCAAATTTCTTCAGCAATTATAATTAAACCATTAAATAATGCTAAAGGCTTTAGCCAACGTTGTTTAATACGTGATCTAAATTCAGTATGTAATAGCCTTTCTGATTCCAATGGTTCATATATATTATTTTTCAAAATTTGATAAAAATCCTCAGCAATATTTTCGAATAAATCATCTTCAAGGGAATTTTGAATAGCTTGTGTCAATATTTCTTCGGATAAAGTCTTTCCTTCTTTTTCATATTGCTCAATTATGTTTTCTAATGCTTCATCAAATAAACGTTCGAAAGATAGATTCATTCTCTCACTCCTAAAATTCTTGTAGTTAAAACATAGATTTTGATTAATAGTTAGCCATTAATAGTATTAGTAACTATATTCTCATTAACAAAAAAATTTAAGTATACCAATTAGAAATAAAGCCTGCGCCGTATTTTTTTTCTACTTCTTTTGTAATCAGGATTGTTAAATCTTTTTTAGAACGTGTCAACGCAACATATAAGTAGTTCATCATCTTATTCTGCTCAGTTTTTATCTTAAAAAGATAATCTGATAAGTCGGTAGTCAAAATAAAAAGGCATCTTTCTCCTTCTAGCCCTTTTACCTTATCAATAGAATGCACTAAAAAACCCTCTAGCTTCTTTTCTAAGCGATTTAACTCGATTGCTGAATCCAATCGACGCATTTCGCCTTTGTTGAATTTAAAGACCAACGAATGGCTTATGTGGGCCATGATACTTTGATTATCAAACGAGCTTAATTTTTTTAGAATCCATTTCTCTAAAATATAAACTTTTTGCTCTAAACTAAATTGTTTGACTGCAGATTTTTTGACTACTAGTTTCAATTCATATCTTAACGAATCCAATGGCTTTTCGTCTTTATCTGTACCAGTCTGATAGCAAGATTGCTTTTTTGAAATGTATTTGTAATCCCATTTCGGATCATTTAATAAGACATTTAAATCGGTCGTACTTTCATAAACTAGATTGAGAACACCTTTATTCTTATGTGAAAGCTGCTGACGTTCTTTTTCGGTAGTATATTGGTTTGCCAACATGATATGAGAATCCGGGCATCTGTGATTTTGATTCAAATATACGACTGAGCTATCATTTGCCTTAATTAGCGCTCTGAATTGTTGATATCCTCTTAAATCTTGTTTAGGATCCCCTACCAAATGCAAATGAAATCCTGATGCATCTAATTTCTGTACTATTTGTGATAAATGCTCGTCCATATCCTGTGCTTCGTCCATAAAAATAGAATCCAGATAATTACGGAGGATATTTATTATTTTCTCGCGCATTTGCTTAATCCTTATTTTATCGTTTGATTTACCGCATAATACATACTTAGCGGTTTTCGTTACTTCATCAACATGGATAATGTTTTGCTTGTGTAATTCTTGTAATTTTCTTGCTTTGTAGATTGGTTCTGTAGGTAAATTTAATAATGAAACGGAAGAAAAATGCGTCTCATACAATAATCTATGGAATGGAATAATTAATTCGTGAAGTAAAAAGGCATGTGATGTTTCGACTTTAATATTACTAGGTATGGCTCCAAGTTCTTCGGTAAGCTTATTTTTAATATGATCCTTTGCTGCGTTTGTGTAAGTAATAACATAGATTATTTTGCTATCAGTAAGTTGACGGTATCTTTCTATTACTTCTGTAGCCATTGAAGTTGTCTTCCCTGCTCCAGCTCCTGCAACTATAATCTTCATTCTTTAACACCACTCTGAAGGAATTTTAGGACAGCGGCAATATGTTTAGGTAGATCTATATCTTTTAAATAATCTGTACCAATGTCTTGGCAAAACCTTAGCATAGTATCAGTTTTAGCAGTTCTCCACTTGTCGGAAAGTTTGTCTGAGGTTTCTATGTCTGTCCAACCATGTACTTCTTTAAAATAAGCTTCTAACTTGGAGTAATTTCCCTCTGTTTTAACAAACTCTGGCTCTAATGTATATTCGGTAGTTGTTGTAACCAATATATTTGCGTAATCGTTATACTTTTCATGTCGTTTTTTTGCTTTAGGTTGATTGTCAAAATCTCTAATTATACCTATTCGATGGCTTGTATCTGAATTAACTTTTAACCAAATATCCAACATTGTAGTAAATCCCTTATGTATGCATAAGACCTCAATATCACTTAGAGAATTTTGTTGGTGGTGCAAATAAGATTTAATTAACATTTCCTCGCTCGGCCCTTCGACTAATATACATTTACGAGAATATAAAAATTTCAAAAAATCTAAATTGAACTTTTTGGATAAATAATTTAGATCCTTCTGTTCGGCTACAGATTTTAATGAAAAAGCTTGTCCTTCTTTAACTACGGTAACGTTTTCAAGTTCTAACTTATTTAAAAATTCCGAACTATGAGTTGACAGGAATAGTTGTGTTTTGCTGGTTTTAGATATTATGTTGTTGATGAAGCTTGCTAATAAGCGCTCATTATTTATGCAAAGATGTGCTTCAGGTTCTTCTAAAGTTAAGATATTCAATGCAATGTCTTTATTGATTTCCAACGAATTAATCATTACTAATAAATAGACTAGGTTTCTGTAGCCTAACCCCTGTGTATGAAGATACTCGTCACCAATCCCTAATTTCACGTTGTTTAACAAAGAGCTTATACTAGGCATGTTAGGCATTAGAGTGATTTTGCTGAAAAAATCTTTAGCATTTTCTATATCAGATGTTTCTTGCCAATTAAATACGTTATCTAACTCACTAACGGTTTTTAATTCATTAAAGAAAGTCCCATAAGATTCTTCAACTTTAACTTTTTGCTCATTGCCTAATTTATTGTGCAACAGCTTCACTAATGCTTGCGAACCTAGCTGCGCTTTATTAGAGAAATCGTCACGCTCAGCTGAAAGCGAGTCATATTTAAAATTCAATAGATCATTAAACGCTACAGGCTCATTAATAGATGGAATATTAATCGAATATTGATACATTTCAATTGGCAGCAAGTTCATCTGAATATTTTTAATTTCTTCTGCTGTTTTAGTAGCTAAAATTTGTTTTACATGTTGGAGTAACTCTTGAGGATTTGTAATATAGTAACGATATTCAATCTCATATGAAATATTAGGTTCAGTTGAACTTACCCATTTATGAACAAAATACGTATCATGTCCTTCGGGGGTAAATGTTACTTTAACAGAAACATATGGTATATGTTTTTGAAATTTCTCGACAGAAAGTTCCTCATTTTTGATTCTATCTATATTAGCCTCAATAAAATTAAAGTATTCTCTTTTAAGGTCGTTGTTAATCTCATGCCAGCCTAGATTTTTGTTTACAACGCCAATTTCATTGTTTACGAATGGTAATGTAATAGCTCTCAATAAATTACTTTTACCGCTGTTGTTTTCTCCTATAAAGATTACTAGTCTATTAAATTCTAGGTTAACTTGTTTTAAACTTTTATAGCCGTAGATTGACGCTTTAGAAATTAACATATAGATAGTACCCACTTTTCTATAATTATTAGTAATAATATTGCTTTAATAATCTATTTAACGGTGCTATATATTGCTTCTAATTCTAAATCTGTCATTTTATTATTTTCATTGAATTGCCTCCCTGAAATAGATATTTGTATTCTATTATACCTATTTTGGAAGCAATATACATTATAATTCCCTTTATTTTAAAGGGGATTATGTCACTGTTTGAATTGTGAACTTCAACTTCTGCTTAGTTACTGTGCTAATGATAAAACATAATTGATGTTCTTCATAAGAAAATTGTTTATTTTGAAAGGCTAACCATTTATCAAAAGTATTAGAAACCATATAAAATAACGCATAAATTTGAATGTTGAAAATGGCTAATTCAGAAATGTAAGGCAATTTCAACTGCAATTGAATGTCACCTAACTGTTTCGGAGCAGAAAAAATATAAAGAGAAGGATTCAAAGTTATATCTTTATTTCGATAATAAATGTCCCAGTCGTTAGCCAATTGCTCTAGCTCCATTCTCAATTTGATGTAGGCTCTACACCTTGTACATAATTTTGCAACTATGCCTAGTTTAAAATGCTTTTTAAAGCATTTCAGCTTACATTGCTTACGCATGCGCCTTAGAAAACATTTATAAACGCTTAGAAGGTCTTCTATCCCTTTTTTAGAGGAAATGTTATTAACTATATAAGAGGCTTTAAAGTCGCTCTCTGGATTAATGTTAGCAGCCTTAAAACGTTTGTTTAAGATGATATAGCTATTTTTACTAAACAATTTTTCTTTGATGTTCCAATGAGCAGTTTGACACCAGTGTTTTTTCATCTCTATAAAATCGTTTGATTGGGTTAATAGGTAACCACATTTACAAGAATAATTTTTATGATTGATTAGCGCATTATATAAATCTATAGGCAAATTACACTTACTACATGTTGTCTTCAATGCAACTTGTTTATGAAAAGGACAGTAAAGTATGTGCCTAAATTGATGTGTATTAATATGGAAACCGAGCTTTATACACGATGGACAATATCTTAATTGCTCCGCAAATAACTCTTTAAATGTATTTACATTCATGTTACATATGCCTAATTCATTTATTTGATTTTCAAAATAGCCTAGTAAATCCAGGTTAAGTTGTTTTGAAAGAGTTAGGTAATCAAAATTAGTTGGTAGAAGTGTTACTAAATAATCGTTTGACAAAATAGAGTCTCTTTTAAGATATTGTTTTTTTATAAAATCGGCTTCTACAGTATTGGCAACTTTGAATTTCATGAGTATTGACCAAAATGAATCATTAGCAGATATCCAATTATTTGACCATGTTGTCACGTCTATCACCCCTGCTTTAAACTTTGGTAGAAAATCAAAGCGAAGCTGGTCGAATTAAAATAATCAACCAACTTCGCTTTAAAATTATTTATCTAAGCAATTCAAAATATCCGCTGCTAACATTTTTGATCCAGCCATTCCCTTTAAATATTTCAAATCCCCTATCGAAGACCAATCAACCTTATCTAAGTTAGATAACTTCCCAGCTAATTTGACTGCATCTGGTTGCTGTGATTTCTCTAAGTAGTTTTCGTTAATGATCGTATTCCCAGCTATAGCAAGCGCATTTAGACAAGTAATATGAGTCATTCTATAAAATGTATTATCAGCCCATTCATCTGGAAAAAGTTCTTTTATTAAATTGAAATAAAAAAGAGCTAAATTCATTTTCTTTTCTTTTGATAATTTAGCTAAAGCAGATTTCTTAGTCAGCAAATGAACTAGGTTATATAAATTTTGAAGTGTAATATTTCGTTCCTTAGTTCGTAGTCCGGTTAGCGTTCCTTTCGAGAAAAAAGGGCTTTCTGGCTTCAGTATTAGATTAGTTGCCACCCAACTCAAATCGTCATTCTCTCTATTTAGATATCTACTTAAAGATGTTCCAAGTCCCTTAGCTTTAGTATTGATAGTGTCAAAAAGACGTATTTCTTCATCTTCATCTAAATAATGAAAAGCCAAAAATGGGACGTTTAAAGTTGTTCCAGTTTCCTCAATGTAGTTTTTAATACCTTCTAGTCGATGCTGGCCATCCATAATTGTAGCTTTTTGTTTACAAATTAATCGACCGAATGAAGGGCGAGCTTTATCGTATGAATGAAACTCCCAATTTCCTCCCGCATTAAGCAGAATTGGGGTATATAGCGCTCCCTCACCTGTAGATAAATAATCAGCAAAATCAGCTGCCCGCTTTTTACTAACTGGTCTTTGATAACCCTTTCCAGAAGGATCGTTGTATAGCTTTGAAAAAGCGAAACTAACGGCAACATGTGATGATATTCCTCCTAGATAGAACACTCTGCCGCGCATTTTAGACTGAACAACGTTTTCAATTGCTATATTGGTACCTAATTTATTAATCAAAATCATTTTCTCCTTTACAAATATTAATCAATAATATAATACTTATAAGTGTAAAAAACAAATATTTTACACTTATAAGTGGCTTTAATGTATTTAACACCTCACATAACCTTAAAGATGAGGTGATTAAATGAACGGGTTATTAAAAATGGTAGGAGCTAATATTAAATCAATAAGGTCAGAAAAAGGATTAACAAGAGAGCAGTTAGCAGAAATTTGTGAGATGCAGCCAACCTATTTGGCAGATGTAGAGAGAGGCCGACGTAATATAACATTACAATCGCTTGAAAAAATTGCTGCTGGGCTTGGAGAATCTCCTTCAAAGATAATTAGACTTGAAAATTTAAAGATAGAGGATGATTATATGGAGAAACATGAATTGTTATTATTAATAAATGAGAAGTTGAATGGGAGGTCACAGGAAGAGTTAAAATTAATCATAAAGCTTATTGATGAAATTTTTGGTTTTATAGACAAGTGATTTTTTCTTTTTCCCAAAAAGTATATAATGTTCCACAAAAAAATGACAAAGGTTGATATAACAACATTTGTCATTTTTAACGATTAAAGAGTTACTAATCTCATTTAATTTTTATTTTATTAACACTATTAAATTACTCGTAAATTTGTAAATCAATTGCACTTGTCTCACTACGGATTTCATATTTCTTTTCAGGTTTGCCGTACACATTTACAAGTTGATGACTTGTAGAAAATGAATTATCCTCTAAATAAGTTTCGCTGCCGAAAATACTTTTTTCAATCTCCTTGGCATGGTACTCTACATAATTTTGCTGTGACTTGCTTAGTGATTCAAGTCGCTTTATCATCGTTAAAGAATCTACATTTTCTGTGGCGTTGTCCGGCATCACAACGATTAAATAATCACGCGCTCGACTAATCGCAACATTAATAATGTTAAGTTTATTTAAAAACATTTCCTTCGATTGCAAATTTGATGGAGGAGAATTAAACAACGTAATAACGAAATCACATTCATCCCCCTGAAAGCCATGAATCGTTCCAGCCTGTATATCTATTGAGTCTGGGAAAGCATATGAAGCGATTAACTTATCAAGTAACTCTGCCTGTGCATGATATGGTGTAATAATACCTAAGCGAAGCGGCTCATCACGCTGCTCAATTGCGGCTGAAAGATTTTTGACATACTCAAATGTAAATAACGCCGCATAAATATGATAGCTACTTCTATTTTGCAAACGTTTTGGAGTGTAGATACTTTCGTGTTTACTTACAGGAAACTTAACAAACGTTAAAGGCTGTAGCTGTAGTTTGTCCGCAATGATTGTATTTTCTGGATTCGCCACTGTGCGGTGATGGCTTAATGCACTGTCGTATGCAAACTGACTAAATAAGGATCCAATTTCTGGTACACTACGATATTGCGTCGTTAATAAAATCACTTTATATGCATGCGGTACTGTTACAGGATTTTCAAAGGATTTCAGTTGTACCGTTGTATATATATTTTCATTCTTCCATAAGTCAACTGTTGTAATCGGCTCAATTTGGAATGGGTCACCTGCAATAATAAATTTTTTAGGCTTCTTTTTATAAAGTGGGTACATAATATCAGCTAGCGGTATCATAGAGGCCTCATCCATCATAATATAATCCCAGTCCACTTCACTTAAACGTACAAGTGTACCATCATCAGAAATAAAATGATCATAAGGAAAACGCGCAATCGTTGTGACGGTTACATTTTTAGTAAATGCCTCGATATCGACCGTTTTGTCATAAAATACACCATTTCGTTCAATAATAGGATCATTTGTTGCACCGAATCGCACAAGCCATTGTTTGTAATTTTGCTGCTCGTCTATATCCATTAGTCGACGTACAAGAACATCCGCTGCCTTATTTGTTGGAGTGAGTACTAAAATTTTTGGACTTTCCTTTTGAATTAACGGTAAAATTAAATCCTTCGCTAAATATGTCGTTTTTCCAGTCCCAGGCGGTCCGAATACAAATTCAATATCACTAGATAAATTTTGCTTCATATCAAAATCTTCTTCTAATGGCAAACTGCGGAACGCCTTTTGAAGAGCCTTCATAAGAAAGATGGGATTTTTCGCCTCGATTTTCGCCTCTCGTACTAACGATAAATCAATATGCTCTATTTGCTCGTCTGACTTTAGCTTTGCACGTAATATATATGATTTTACATTAACTACTTCAATCATCATTCTTATTTTTTTGCCATTTATAAAATATAAATCAAGTGGAATATCTGCTAAGTCTTCGAGAGAATGAGGAATAGAATGTGTTGGGTGCGTTAAAATTAAAATACGTGAAGTATGCTCCTCTTTTTCTACCTTTGCAAACCCTATCGAAATTTCATATTTTGCTGCACTTTCTTTTTTATTGTATGCCTCTAAATCTAATAGCGCTTTAAACCACCCGAAACTATATTTAGAATGTGACATTGCTTTTTCAGTGAGCTTATTTAAATGGGCTATACGTGCAATTTCATTTGCACTTTGTTCTTTTGCACGTTCAATTTTATCCTGGAAATTTACGCTAGGCTTTATATAAGTATCCTCGTCTTCTAGTTCCCTATCGTCAACTTCGCTCTCAGTGCTACTTTCGCCTTTAGTAGAAGTAGCTAGCTTCCCAATTTCCCTTGCTAGACGTTCCTCTATTGTTTGTGGTTCTTCCTCAGTTTGCGACAAAGCTGTTATTAACTGTTGGCTATTTTGCTTATTTGCATGATATTGCTCAATCAGACGTTTCAAATCTTCTTCAGGAATATCTGAAATAAGATGACCTAATCGAAGCTTTTTTTGAGCTTCTTCATCTAAGTCACTATAAGCCTTCTCATTAAATTTATATTGAATTCCTAAATCTTTTAATAGCTCTTGTGCAGCTGCTGAGTTTACATTGTACTGTTTATCTAACTTCTCTACTTTTATATCTTGTGGAGCTGATCTATTGCCGTTTTCATCAAATAACCATTCCTTTTGGCGAAGGTTTAAAATTTCAGATGAATTATATGTCTCTGTATATTGTGAATAGTAAAAATAATCACATCGACCAGTAATAATAGATTTGAATTTATTGTAACTATTAGATAGATGAGAAAACTTAACGAATTGTTCCCATAATAACAATGAGAGTTGTTTATCATTATTTTTTATAACTGCCTCGATATTTTCTTTACTACCATCTAAAAAATATTCTGTCCAAGTTTTTTTATACTTTGAATATGGCCATTCAATGTTCAATTTCGATAGCTGCTGTGAATCAGGTTCATGTTTTAGAAGTCTAGCCTCGTCATTTACACCTAAATCCTTTAAAAATCGAATAAGCTGTTCCTTATTTTGTTCACCTACAAGCTTTACATAATCATCTAGCTTCACGAATACAGTTTCCTTCTTATTCTGAAACCATTTTGTTAGATGCTCCGTTGGCAAATACAGATTCTTTGCTACATATCGAAGGACTTCCTCTGAATTTAAGGCACTACCTCTAATAAATTCTAGGTCTTTAATTTGATTAATCAATTTTTCACTTTCTATTTTTGGACACTGTGTATAGTATTCAAAGAATTTTTTGAAATGGGTTTGGGTCACTATTTTCCCCCCCTGTTTATAGATAGGAAAAATCTGATTGTAAATTTCATCATATAGTGTTGGTTGCTGTACACCGAGCTGTGTTAATAGAGCTACTGCTCGCTCACTTCCGAGCAATTCGGGCCACACGGTTGTATATCCCTTTGTTTCAGTAGGGAAAAATAAAATGACTTTATCAGTTTCATCTTTAGCTGAAACTGCCTGACGCGTTTGATTTAAAAATATAGGCTTACTTTTAATACGGTTAGTTCTTCCTTCGACTTTTAAAATCCAATCATAAAATATAGTTAACCATTCAATAGGTTGTTTTTTGATAAAGTCCTTCGTTATACCAGGTATCCTTGTAGAATTATTAGACGGCCAGCCATTAAAAATCTTCTCTTCTGTAAGTTGCAGACAGGTAATTTCATTTATGTACTTTATTAGCTCACTTTCTTGACGACTGGAGGATATAAATACCCATTGTGCTTCTTCATCCCCAGTAAGTTGTGCAAGTTGTTCTAATGGGAAAATTTCTGTAAGCTGTGCTACATTTGCCCAATAGGCCTTTTCTCGATTTGTATAGCCATCCTTTGTTGGAAGTAAATATTCAATTTTCATTTTATTGATAATTGTGTCATAAAACGGCTTAAATGAAATACTGTTACGGTCAGAAATATCAGTAAAATCGGATGGTTTATAAGGAATAATATCAAAAATATTGTCTGTAATAAGATAGTGCTGCTGTTTTATACCAATATTGCGTAAACACACTAAACTATCTGCAGATAGGTTCGCTAATAATTGAACCATAGTGCGATTATGTTCTTGTGATGCTTGGATGCCTTCACGGCTATCCGTTAATAAAAACGGTGCATGAATTACAAAGTTCAAGTTTGTCGTCTCTCTAGTTGAAAAGAAGCAAAATGCTGGACATTTCTTTTGAATAAGTTGCCCTTCTTCTCCTATGAAATAACCTACAGAGTAGGTTAATTTGTCGCTTGTCGTTCGTGAAAAAAGCCATAATTTCTCTTTATTCACTGTCTTTGTATCATTTTGAGTTATTGTAATAAATTGCTGCCGCGTTTGGTCAACTACTACTTCAGATGACACACTCTTTTCATACAGCCCTTCTTCACCTAAAATACTAAATGTAACTTTCAATAAATTTTGTAAAAATAATACCGGATAATTTAATGTGCGTAGCTTTTCTGCAATGTCTAAAAATGCCACATCCTCAGAGCGATCTGTATGATCAAAAGGGAACACAAATACTGTTTGTTGATTACCACGTCCTGGATAATCATATAGTAGTCGCTCTGGAACGATAAAGCTATGAATTTTAAATGCGATACCTGGATCATATATATGTGGTGTTAACGTATATTGAAAAACTGATTTAAAGCCTATACCAAACTTTCCTATCGAGGCTTTTTCTTTGCTTGAATTACCAATAGATGTAATTGCGTTTAAATCTCCCAATTTACCATTTTCTTTATCTTGCTTTTCTTTCTTTTGATCTGAAATAGTAAAGCGACGAGTTCCATTGTGAACAAACACAAGTTGATGTTTGTGTAGTTCAAAATGTACCTCTGTAGCATAAGCGTCATCAGCATTTTGCAATAGCTCGTAAATAAAATGAGCCTGATCGGAATATTTTTCTACAACAGCTCTTTTAAAACCTTCGACAGCGGGATCATCCAATGTAACCGCTATACGCGCACGATGCTCGGCTAATTCATTAAAATAAATCAAATCTTCATTAATCATTTAAACACCTGCTTTCTTTTTGTATCTTCAATATATCATTTTTACAAAAAAGGTAAAATTTATATTTGGTTCAAATTTATTAATTCATATCATTTGTATTTATTAAAATTTTTGGATTAAATGCAGGTAAATATACTTTGTAATAGGAATTTATAGTATATAAAAGGTGGTTATTTAAATGAGTAAACAAATTGGAAATAATGATGAATATGAAGTAATAAATGCAAAAGATAATACGTTGTTGAACATATAGTGCTTTTATTCTGCGGGAAGTAATCCCCATGCTTCCATATCAAATGACTTAATTTAGCGCGCTCTTAGTTTTTTAGGCCGGAACATTCATCTAATTTAAATAAATATATATTTATTTTTATGATTAACTATTACATGGGTAGAAATTATCTCAAAATCTGCTATCGCGAAAGTATTTTTAATTTCTAAATAACGGTCATAAAGATATACAAATAATAATTTACTAAACAGATTAAATATTAAAGAAAATGAATCTATTTTTGGGGTTATTTCCATTAGGTCTTGTCTAAAATCATCTGCATAATATAAATAAGGAAAAATTTGCTTTTCATATTTATTAGCTGAATTCTTTTGATCAAATTTTTTATAATCCCCGTATTTAATGTCATAAATCCATTTTCCATAGCATTCATTTTTCCAAACTATAAAAGGCGAATTAAGTGCTTTTTCTTCAAGGTAGCCTGTAGGTCCATAGCTTTTTTTTAACGAACGAACCACTTTTTTATTAAATTTTTTTAAAATATATTTCTCCACTGATTTTAAAATGGCTTTTGATTGATTAAATAAAAGTAAGTCTAAATATTTATCAATAAAAAAAGGTACAAATCGTGAGTTGCCGGGCATGATTTCCTTGAAATTATAACACCGGTTAATATTCATTCCATTTGAATATCTAAGTTGAAATTCACTAGTTTTATCTTTACAAAAAGGTTTCTTTAAATTCTCAAAGTCTTCGTTTAATAATTCTAATGTTTTAGTGTATGAAAATTTTCTAGCATCCTTCTTAATCCGATTTACAAATATAAAATGAAATCCGTATGTTCCTACCCCTTTAATATTTAAAAACTTATAGACTGGCGCAACAATTCGAGGATAAATTACCCATTTTTTTATTTTCATTGAAAATAAATCATCATTAACAGAAAAACCACAATTTTCACAACAAAACGCTTTCTCGAATGAACCTATGTTATAGTACCTAAAATTCTCACTGCATGAGGGACATAAATTAGTTATTTTTATATCTGGATGGTACGGACAAAATTCAACAACTATTAACTGATGGAATATACTATGATATGAATTTGATAAACATTTTTCACAGAAAAATAGTTCTTTATGAAATATAGGAATATTTAAATTAGAAATATTTAATTTATTCAAGAAGTTATTAGAATAATGTTCAAAATCAATTCCGAAAATACTATTTAATTTTGTAACATCTAGATGCCTAAAATTATATAGTGAGGATTGACCTTCCAAATTCTTAGAAAATTTAGAGTTATGACTAATACTAAATGTGTTGAAGAAACTTTCACCTGTAATGCTATTTGCTAATTTAAATTTTTCAACTATTCCCCACAAAGACTCATCATTACTTATCCAATTAGATTTCCATGTATACGTATACGTTGAAATCACCTCTCAATTATATTTAATCGCCTATAGAAATTTTATAAAATTCTTTTTTACAAATCCTTACGGTAGGAAGCATCAATCACTTTTTCATTGTCTACACTATTACTACCAGAAATATATCCACAACTTTCTAATGCATTTATCCAATGTTGTGTATTTAATTCATTAACATTTGTACCAAATCTTCCGTGAGTTTTTAAGATTTCTTCAATACAACGAACTGCGTACATTCCAGGTACTTCTTTATACTCAGAAATATTGTACTTATACTGTATGAATTTTAATGCTTCAATTAATTGATTAAGGTAATTACTAAGTCTAAAACCTTGTTCATATTGCTCTTTAAAGAAGAATTTTGTATAGGTCAAATCACTATCTTGTGGAAATTTTAAATTGTTATCAAATTCATTCAAGAGAAATTTGAAATCATTTATTTGCATAAGTCCGGTAAAACGGTATGTTTCGGTCATGAATCTACCTATAATTTGCATTTCTTTTTTTGCTCTCAGTTCATTAAAAGTACGAAGAATTTTATCTTCCGCTACTAAAAATGTAATAAGTATAATCCCATGTCTTTCTAAATCATTATAAGTATCTAGTAGCCACTCATACTCTAGCTTTTTCAGACGGTGC
This sequence comes from Solibacillus cecembensis, assembly GCF_050272495.1. NCBI lineage: Bacteria > Bacillati > Bacillota > Bacilli > Caryophanales > Caryophanaceae > Solibacillus > Solibacillus cecembensis. The sequence continues at coordinate 58,422 of NZ_JBNNMF010000018.1, forward strand.
GCTTCATCAATAAATATTATGATTTTATTTTGTTTGCTCTCTGATACGATAGTTATAATATGATTGCGAAGGCGTTTTCTTTTTTCAATGGCACGCCCTTCAAATGGAATATCATGATTGAACTTATCTAATAAAATCTCAAAAAAGGTATTTTCTTTAGGAGAGTGGCTAGTCCATTCAATTGAATATATAGGAATATTTTTACCAAAATCTAACGAAAAATTTTCTTGAATGAATTGGATTAATCTAGATTTCCCCATTCTCGGTTTCGCATAAATAATAGCACCGGGAATAGCCATTTCTACCCAACTATAAATTAGTGCAGCTGCATCAGCTATTTGTCTACTGCACGCACAATAATTTCTTTGGATTAAAGGGTGAATTTCTAATAGCTTATCATCAGATTGCATATTTAGTCCTCCTCGGATGGCGTTGATTTTCTTTTACTTCCCACAGTAAATCTGGAATTACGTATTATATTTTTATGCCTGTCATTAATTTCGTAATGTTCTGTTAAATGGAATTTCGAATCTTCTTGATTTAAGTTTTCAGACACATCAATAGTAGGCTCTTCTTTTTTTCTGTTAGCTAATTTATCTTCTATTTTCTTTATAGTATTTTCTTGTAACTCTTTTTGATTCTCTTGAATTTTTTCATTAACAAGTCGCTGTTTTTCAATTATTACATTAATATTATGCTCTTTTATATAACGCATTATTTCACGCAATTTTATTTTAGCTTTTTTATCTGTTAAAGATAATGTGGAAAGATGATCAAGATATGAACTCATAGGATCTTTGTGATGGATATCAGCAAAGTCTTTTTTATATTTATGTTGCATAATCATTTGTCTAATCTTTACGCTATTAGGAATTTTACCCCAAAATCCTTTTGCGGTTAGTGTATCATAAAGAGTCCCATCATTTTTATAGGCACGTATAGTTTGAATATTATCTTCGTCTATAACTAATGTTAACCTTTCGCCAATCATAGATTTATCGTTGTTTAGCTTTTCACTACTGTAACGTACATATTTATAAAAAATATAAGGATTTATCCCTTTATGGATATTCCCTTGGACTTTAACCTTTTCTTCTATAGGAAAAAGATTCATTGCTGTTCGCTTATAATTAGGCAATTTTCGTATAAACATACCTCGTTCTGTACGACTTTGTATGATTTCTAGTGGGGTGAAGCCATGGTTAGCTGAATGAGCGGTATTATTATAATTAGCAATTACTAAATCCATAATTTCTTCTAAATGATCCACTGTTATTTCATAAATCACAGCGTTTTCTTCAGCGTTATCTCTTTTAGGGTCTAAAACATTACTCCCTGTTGTTGATGGGAGACGATGAAAACCATTGTATTCTAGTGTTTTAAAAAACCTTTCTATAATACTTCTCCTTGTAGGAGTTGCTACCGGTCCAAAGTTAACAGCGCAATTTAGTTCAGTTAAATGATTTAAAATTTTAGCAGATAAATGAGATTTAGCATTGTCGAAACATATTTCATCCCAAATACCGTATTTAGCAGCATCAATCAAATAGGATGGGAATCCATCTCCTGTATTGTATTGAAGAGTCGGAATTTCTAATTTTCGAGGTTTCCAAGGTAACAGACATTTCTTAAAACATTTTATTACTTCATCGGAAGAATAATTGTTGTTGTTATAACAAATATGGTAACCAATTATCGCTCTAGAGGCGACGTCTACTACAGCTAAGAGCCATAGCCTATTCATCACGGTAATGATTTTATCTCCCTGTGGTGTGTATGTGATAATCGAGAATATTGCATCTATTGTATGTGCATCAAATTCCACCCTTTCGAAAGGGCGAATAATTTCTGTATGTGCATTACTAGAATTGTTCGTATTTTTGGCTAAGGCTACGGCTTCTTTTCCTGATAATTTTGTGCCTAAGCTACTATTAATTTTTAATAATTCTTTTAAATATCTCTCAACAGATTTAAATGCCATACTAGTTGTGTTTAACGGGTATTGAGCTTCTTTGATACCTATTTCTTGGCATTTGTGGATGAATCGCTTATGAATATTTTTAACAGATTGCTTTTTTTCCCGCACCTTATCTTTATTTGTGTTAAAGTATTCTTCAAATAAAAACTCATGTAATTCAGGATAATCATCAAGAAGTTTATTGAAATTTCCAGAATTACTATTTTCGTAATTAGTAGTTATATAAGGTTTTACTCTTAGGTTATTTAACAAGCCTGCATAACCATAAACTTCCGTATCATTTTTTAATATTAAACATCGTTTCAGTAGCCTATATATTTCACTTTTTGGAATTCCTGTTTGAAGGACGATATTTTTAACACTTAGGTCACTTTGTAAAAATAAATCTATTGCTTCTTTTTTCTTTATTATTTCACGTTGTTCTTCAGCCGGTAAGTCCATTATATAAAGCTCATTCCAATTTAAAGGATTCAAAAATTCAGGTTCAATATCAAACTTCTCCAGATATTTTCGCTTCATCAATCCATACCTCCGTTAAAGGGCCTAAAAAAAGATCTTTAATATTTGCGCTTATATCTTGATTTTTTATTAGTGAAAAAAACTGGTCTGCTACTTCAGAAAAATCTAATCCCATTTCGTTTGAAGTTTGTCCTAGTGTTTTAGGTGTGGATGAAAGATGCTTCTTTACCTCATCGAGAAAGTATGAAGTTTCTAAAATCCCATACTTAGACAAAAGTTTTAAATTAGATAATAATAGAGCGCTTTGAGATAATGATTTTTCAGTAACCACTTCATGCTTATAATTATTTTTCATACACCCGTCTTTCTGAATTTCTACTTGCTTAATGACTCTTTCCTTCAGTAAATCCCCTTCATATTTTACTTCCTGAATAACCTCGATACCGTTTTTATATAAGACGTACATATCAGGAATAGATTCATAATATTTCCCATTATTATCTTTAGATTCTATTCGTAGAGGTTGCTCACAAAAATATTTCACGTTAGGATCATTTTCTAATTTTAGCCAATTAGCATATTCTAAATCGCTGTATAAATATACAATCCTCTGTAACTTAATACTTTTAACTAACCATCTATTATTTCCGTATTTATTGCTGAATTTAGTCATAACTGGCTTTAAAAACATTATATCAGCCTCCCAATAAAAATAAATTCTAAAAATTCAGAAAATATAACAGTTAAAAATTCTTGTCTTTATTTTAAAATAAATAAAACTTCTTGTCTAATTTTAGACAAGAAGTTTTAACTTTTTTTATTTAGAAACATTGATTTAAAAGCTTTTTGAAAAATACAAGAGTTAAATCTTCTTGTCCTTTTACACTTGTACATGGACAAGACTTTCTTGTCTTTACGGAACTTTGGATCTTAAATTTTTGTAAAGAGAAAAGCATCTACGTATAAAAATAGTTAAATTCAAACCTATGGCAATAATTCTGGATAGATATTGTTATGCTTATTTAGGATTGCTTCGGTTCTTGATCTTTTTTCTTGCTGGGTATAGTTTAGCAATATAATCTGTGTTAATAGGTCTACACTACCTGCTGCAATACAAATCTCATTAATAGTTTTGTCTATATGCTTGTTCAACGCGCTTCATCCAAAGCACTTCAACGTTAAATCCATATTCTTTGGCGTTTTACCCGCTAAATATTCTTCAATAAATTGACTTTTAAATGCATCTGCGTATGTAATTGTACGTTCAGTTACCTTTAATACATGTGGATTCTTTTGTAGTTGTTCGATCTGTTTAAGTGAAAATAATTGTTTACTCATCGCTGTCGTCCGTCCTTATCATTCATGAAAGTCTGTTAGGAATTTGAGAATCGTAAAAGCATTAAAAAGAGTCAACCTCACCTTATCTAGCAAATCGATTTCTAATACATCTCAATTGGTTTTTCTTTAATGACACGTATTGTATCGCCTGATACCAAGGTTTGTGGAAGTATTTGCCCAAATTCACGCGCATGAAATCCATAGAATTTTTTCAATAGATTTTGAATAATAAATAGATTGTTTGTAAACTCTGTCTTTATAAGATTATTTTCAAAATCCCATTCATTGTAACCCATCATTTCAGCTAATTCTTGTATATCCCAAAAGCTACTAGTTCAAGAAGAACAACGTTAATTTAAACCGAAAACGTATTTTTTATTCCCATATATACCCTACGCCCCAGATTGTATTAAAGGGGGCTAAATTAAATTGAGCAATTTTTTTCCTTATCACCCTTATATGTTCAACAATTGTTGAAATCTGAGAATCAATTTTCAATGGAATAGACAGATTCGTAAATATCTTCTTTAGAAAAAATTATCCCTTTATGTAAAGCAAGCAGTTCACAAATCCTATATTAAGTCTTTGTAAAACTCACTTCCTCCCCTTGAATCATCACTTTATTTGCTTCTAAATCAATAAATATGTCCCCATCGATAAACACACTTTTGGCTCCTTTTTTCGGTCTAGCATCCCGTCTTAAATGGGCCTCGATTCGCGCATTTACTTCATGTATACTAAACGGCTATACAATATAGTCATGTCCACCAAGTGATAAGCCTTTAATAATAGAAGCTTCATCACTATTAAAATAATTCCTTTTTCCCTTTAGTAAGTCTATTGTGATCTCTCTAACTTCGAGTTTTGGTGAGATCCAAAGAAAATGCATTGAATGATGAAAAAATTCTTATCATTAGGACATGAACTAGTAATAAAATTTTATTTTTCAAGTAAATGTGGTGCATAGTTAACAATTTAAATTGGTTAAACTTAATGTGAGTAACCAATGAAGGGGAAATGTTAAACAGAGGGCGTTATTGTTATAGAAGATAGACATAAAAGGAGTTTGTTGGCATGAAAGAAACATCAGGAAGTACGATAAAATGGATTCCTTTCTTCATTACCATTGCAATTGGTATTATTATTTGGTTTATACCGGCACCTGCTGGAGTAGAAGAAAGTGCATGGCATTTGTTTGCTGTGTTTGTTGCGACAATTGTCGGTTTTATTTCTAAACCATTACCTATGGGAGCTATTTCAATTATTGCTATGGCAGTGATCTCGGTGACTAACACGCTAACAATTGAAGAAACGCTAAGTGGGTTTGGTAATTCGACGATTTGGCTCATCGTTATTGCGTTCTTTATTTCGCGTGGATTTATTAAGACGGGTTTAGGTGAACGTATAGCTTATGTATTTGTTCGGTTATTTGGAAAGAAAACGTTAAGCTTGTCGTATTCTTTATTGCTAAGTGATTTAATTTTGGCACCTGCTATTCCGAGTAATACGGCACGTGCAGGTGGTGTGATTTTTCCTATTATCCAATCCTTATCACATACATTTGGTTCTAAACCAGAAGATGGTACAGAACGTAAAATGGGAGCCTTTCTTTTGACGGTAGGATTTCAAGGGAACTTGATTACATCAGCTATGTTTATGACAGCTATGGCAGCCAATCCTTTAATTGTTAAGCTAGCAAGTGATACGGCTGGTGTGACAATAACGTGGTTTGGGTGGGCAACTGCTATGATTGTTCCAGGATTAGTAGCATTGATTGTTGTTCCATTTATTATCTATAAGATTTTTCCTCCAGAGATCAAACAAACTCCAGAAGCAAGTCGAATTGCCAAAGAGAAATTAGATGAGTTTGGGCCATTAAAAAGCTCTGAAAAACGCATGATTGCAGTGTTTATTGTTATTTTAGGACTTTGGATTGGTGGGGATTCTTTAGGCATTGGTGCCACAACAGCTGCTTTAATAGGGCTTTCCTTACTTTTATTATTAGAAGTACTAACATGGTCAGATATTAAAAATGAACAAGGAGCCTGGGATACGCTTGTTTGGTTTGCGACGCTCTTTATGATGGCCTCTTATATGAACAAGCTTGGACTGATTCCGTGGTTTAGTAAAGAGGTCAGTTCGTTTGTTTCTGGCTATAATTGGATGTTTGCGGTATTGATATTAGCACTTATCTATTTCTATTCACACTATTTCTTTGCAAGTTCTACAGCGCATATTAGTGCCATGTATGCCGCGTTTCTATCTGTTATGCTTCAAGCGGGAGCACCAGCCATGCTTTCGGTAATCCTATTAGCAGCATTCAGTAATTTATTTGGTGCGACAACTCATTACGGTTCTGGTCCTGCTCCTGTATTCTTTGGCGCAGGTTATATTGAACAGAAAAAATGGTGGACGGTAGGCTTTATTGTCTCTATCGTTACGATTCTTATTTTTGTTATTATCGGCGGCTTATGGTGGAAGCTACTTGGCTATTGGTAAGATAAAATTGTGCACGGCTACACAAGGACAACAAGTCTTTTTAGCCGTGCTCTAGTAATTTTTTTCTTCATTTAAATTCTCTTCCTGCTTCGCCAAATCCCATAGCCTTGGATTTCTCTTGTGTAGTGGTTTCTTCTCTTTCTAATTCAGAGCCCCCCCTGTGTTTCGGTCTTTTTTATCAAATAGAATTTATGCATGAGAGTATTACCTCAACACAAGTTTATACGTATGTTGAGTTTCAACAAAAAAAGAAAGCCATCCATTCCTTTAACCTTTTCAATTCGGTTGAACTCCCCAATTTTTCCTTTTAAATCTATTTTAAAAAAAACCTCTTGATTGATAGAAATGTTTTTACACATTCCGCATCAACAAAGAAGGCTGTTGGTATTATTCTTGTATATTTAACAGAAATAGAAAATTGAGGTAAATAAATATTATAACTGGAAAGACTTTAACAATCGAATATGTATTTGGGCCCGATGTTCTTGTCCTTTTACAGTATGGACTAGAATGTCCAGACAACTAAAATTACTATTGACGAAAGGATAAAAGAAATCAATAAATATCAAAAAGCATAAGCTTTTTACGCCTACGCTTTTTCAAAAATTAATGTTAAGACAATGTTATTCTTTTACAAGCTATTTTTGCTGCTGGAATTCCAACACCAGCACCAAGTGCTGCATCTACTGATTCTCCCCAAGAACCACTGCTAGCCTTTATTTCTTTCCCTGCTGTCAAAACTCCATCTGCTACAATTTTAACACAATCATAATAGTCTGGATTAGGATTACTTTCAAGATACTGTGCAGCTAATTCGTCTGCTTTCTTTTGTATTGAAAGTCGACCTGGTTCAGCCAATGAACTAAAAACACTCTCAGCTTGCCCACCAAAATGTACTATTTCGTCGTTAATGTCTCGACCAGTACGATGTATTTCTCCCATTTCAGATGACATATTTAGTCCTCCCAATCCTTGAAATTTGAACTTTTTAAGTTCACAAATATTCTATCCAACTGAGATTGTTCTTATCCATTCGGAAAATTTCTTATTTTTTAATTAAGCCGTAGATTACTAGGATCAAGCTTGATAACGATTATTCCAAACAGTTATAGCCGTTTGGAATAATGTAAGCCCGCAAATAAATCACACATAAAAATAACCAAGTACCTCACCCCAATTATCCCGTGCTAAAGCCAATACCATCTACTTAGATTTGGCTGAAACGGTTAAAGTAAATGGTTTCTAATACTATCAATACCTATTAACATTAATGACAGAACAGCTAAATTTCCCAATTAATAAACCGATTTTATTTTTATTCTGTCTACCTACTTGAAAGCTTATCAAAAAAACTACTTAAGATCTTTCAATATTTTTTTCACAACAAATTGTGCATCCGTTCCGACTCCTCTTAATGTAGCCGAAGCAAAGGAACGCTGCCCTTCCAGCCCCACATAATAAAGCCCTGGAACCTTGCTAATTCCAGCTTTATGTATCGGCAAGCCTTCGTTATCTAATGCGCCAATCGTCTGAAGATAAGGAAGGTGAGGTCTAAAACCTGTCGCAAAGATTACGGTATCCACGTGTTCTTTATCTCCGTTTGGCCAAATAACGCCACTTTCATAAAAGGATGTAAAAATTGATTGTTGATTTGGATTCCCTGCAGTTATTCGCTCTTTGAATCGATTTGAATCAATTACCGCATTTGAACTCGGCGCAGTTTTCCCAAATCGCCAATATGGGAAATTATCAAAACCAATTAGTTTTATCCAAAAATGTAAATCTAATCTCCCAATCTGTTGATTCACAAACTGGATCGGTTGGCGTACTGCTATAGTTGTTCGACTTACTTCAGACAATTCAACTGCAATTTGCACAGCAGAATTCCCACCACCTACAATGATTACTCTTTGGTTATGAAATGGTTGCGAATTTCGATATTGCGAAGAATGGAGTGTATTTCCCTGATAATCCCCCATCCCAGCTATTTTTGGAATGAATGGACTACTAAATGAGCCAGTAGCATTTATAATCGTTTTAGCCTTAAATATTTCTCCTGCCTTAGTTCGAATCACAAATCCTTCTTCGTTTTTTTCAATCAAATCGACTTGCTGATTCAATTGAACTGGCAAATCAAATTTCAATTTATAGCTCTGTAAATATCGAATAACTTCATCTCGGTCTGGATATCTCTTTTGATCTCCAGGGAACTTCATACCTGGCATCGAGGAATAGCCTGCTGGGGAAAACAAATTCAAACTGTCATAATAACGTGGCCAAGACCCACCTATTTGATCACTTGCCTCTAAAATTAAAAAATGCAGTCCTTTCTTCTGTAAATGATAACCCGAAGCAAGTCCCGCCTGTCCCCCTCCAATTACAATTGTATCTAGTATTTTTTTCATATTATTCTCCCTCGTATTTCGCAAATTTGTCTTCCATTGTTTAATTGGTTTAGAATCAAATGACATTGACCATTATCGTTTATAAATTATTTAAATTGTAAACATAATAGTTGTATTATGCAAGTATATCTGTTTTACTTATAATTAGAGGTGATCAAATGGAGAACAAACGCGAGATTTTTCACATACTCACACGAAGGTTTGGCTTATTAAACAAAAATTGTTGCTCTATAGGCTCTTTTGAAATTTCTACAATCCAAAGTCATATTTTGTATGAAATCGATAAACAACACGCGCCTTCTATGCAGCAAATTGCCGAGGCACTTGCAATGGATATTACAACGTTTAGTAGACAAATTCAAACACTCATCAAAATGGATTTAGTAAAAAAAACACCGTCAACACAAGACAAACGTGTTTCCATTTTAAACTTAACAACACCAGGGAAATTTGTCGCTACAACGATCGAGGAATCAATGAATGCTTACTTAGAGGAAGTTTTCTCTCATATGAATGATTCCGAAAAAGAAACAGTTCTTCGCTCAATCGAATTGTTAAACGTTGCAATGTCAAAGTCTACTGTATGTTGCACCCCTCTCTATTAAGCAGGAGCAATCTTGCTTTTCATTTTGATCATTACTTGCAAGTTACAACTAAATTCATTTTATGGAGGATTATTATATGCAAATCAAATTAAATGTAATATCACAAACATCAAGCTGTTGTACACCTAGTCCAGAGCCTGCCACTTCTTGTTGCGAGCCAACTGTACAATCGAATAAAGAAACCCCTTTTCAATCAACTAAGGCATATCCTGTTGCAATTCTAGGTGCTGGTCCTGTTGGTCTAGCTGCAGCAGCCCATTTAGCCACTGCTGGTGAAGCGTTCATCATCTTAGAAAAAGGAACTGACGTCGCTGAAAACATCAAGTCTTGGCAGCACGTTCGTCTATTTTCACCATGGCAGTACAATGTCGATAAAGCGGCAAAACAACTTTTACTAGCAGCTGGATGGGAAATGCCACAAGAAGATCGATTACCAACAGGTCAAGAAATTCGCGAAGCTTACTTACAACCACTAGCGAATGTGCCTGAAATCAAGCCATTCATTTCATTTAATACAACTGTGGTTGGTATAAGTAAAAAAAATCACGATAAAATGAAGTCTGCTCGTCGTAACGAGGCACCATTTGTTATTTATACGGAACAAAATGGTGAATCAAAACGAATACTTGCACATGCTGTCATCGATGCGACGGGTACGTGGGCAAGTCCGAATCCTGTTCATGCTGACAACGTATGGACTTCTGCTGAACAAAAACTTACTGATAAAATCTTTTATGGCATCCCAAATGTGGAGTCATTAAAAGAACGTTATACAGGCAAACGTATCGCTGTTGTTGGTGGTGGTCATTCTGCAATTAATACCATTTTAGAATTAGAAAAACTAGAGGCTGTTGAAATTACATGGATTTTACGTAAAAAGCGTGTTGAAGATGCATACGGCGGTGAAGAAAAAGATGCCCTTGCTGCTCGTGGGGAATTAGGTAGTCGCATTCATGCATTAGTAGATGAGGGGAAAGTAAAGGTCTTTACCCCATTTTATATCGAGGAACTTTCACAAACATCCGATGGCATCATCATTAAAGGCGAAGGTCCAAACGGTGAGGCACAACTCCCTGCTGTTGATGAAATCATTGCTAATACTGGCAGCCGTCCAGATTTCTCTTTCTTAAAAGAAATTCGATTATCGATTGATGCTGCTGTTGAGAGCGTTGAAGCATTGGCACCGGTAATTGATCCAAATGAACATAGCTGTGGAACCGTTCGTCCACACGGTGAGTTAGAACTACGCCAACCTGAAACCGGCTTCTACGTTGTCGGTATGAAGAGTTACGGCCGCGCACCTACCTTCCTAATGGCAACTGGTTATGAGCAAGTACGTTCCATTGTAGCGTATTTAACAGGTGATTTAGAGGCTGCTCGTAAAGTGGAATTAGATTTACCTGAAACAGGTGTATGTAGTTTAGATTTAAGTAACAATAATAACGAGACAACTTGCTGTTAAACACAGTATCTGTAGCTTTTGAATAAGGTTCGATGAAAAGTAAGATGAAAACGCTGATTTTATACAGAAAGAAACCAACTGTTTTGAAATAAATTTTGTTCAAAACAGTTGGTTTTTATATTCAACTAAAGCCCCCGTTAGTACAATAAGTTCAATAAAAAAGACCATCAAAAATGATGATCCTAATTCACAAAATATCATACAGTTATTAAAAACAAAGGATATTTTAGTTAATAAAATCCTTTATCTTTAATTTTATTGTTCCATAACATTTCTAACAAACAATTGCTTATTTTTATGAGCAATTGCACTTACTATCGCCAGTAATAGCCCCGAAATGACGAATACAATTCTAATTCCTAACAAATCTGCTAAAACTCCCATAACAAGAGAGCCAACGCCAAAAATCCCAGTTCCGATAGCACCTAATGAGGTATAAACTGTTGACAACTGTTCTTTTGAAACACTAGTTTGTATTACCGTTTGTTGAGGAATGTATTTTATTTGTCCAAAGAGTCCTACACAGAGCGATAAAAGTAAGGAAATGATTGGAATGCTGTTTAGGCTAAATAATAATGTAAATAAGAAACTTGCGAATGAACCGACAAAAATAAAGGTTCCTAATTTCTTTTCAACAAAAGAAGAAAATTTAATACAATAAACACTTCCTAAAATCAGACCTAAAAAGAAAGCTCCATTGATAAATCCCCACCATTTTTCATCAACGTTCAAAGCATCGTTGACAAACACATATAAAATAGCAGCTATCCAAACCGTTCCTGCAATTGTTTCCAAAAATTCTATCCAAGCAATCCTTCTTAATACCGGAGTGTTAGATAAAGTTTTCCAACCTTCTTTAATCTTTTCTAGTTTCCCTTTTAGCTCGGTTGTTTCAAGGTTGTTTACTCTTTCTAAGTGGCAAAGTAATATGCTTGCAATTACAAATAAACATCCAACTAACCAAATAAGTTGTTGAGAACTCATAATAATTAGCAATGAACTTCCTACGAACCACATACCAGCTTGGATGACCTGCGTAATAGTTTCCGAAATTCCATTAGCTTGAATAAGATGTTCAGGTTTAACATAGTATAGAGTCAATGTCTGTCTTATTGGATTTGCACATCCGTCAAAAAAAGCAATCAATCCTATTATTAAAAAGATAAAATAATAATTAGCTGCTGTTAAACCAATTAACATAAATCCTAGAATAAAGATTAAAATCGTTTTTGCAATTTGTGACCCAGCAAGTAACCATTTAAGATTTAATTTTTCAACCAAAAGAGGTGTCAGTAGACTGGATATAAACATAGAAGAAGCGATCGTAAATGGCACAAACGATGCTGCAATTGCAGAACCTGTTAATACAAAAATTGTACTTATAACACTGACTATATATAATACATCGCCTATATTAGCGAGTGACTGACCTATTAGTAATAAAGAAAAATTTCTATTCAATTTCATTATATATCCCCCGATATTTCATTTGAATTTTGGCTTATTAGGGGAATATTAGATTGGACTATTCATTAAAATTCAACTCCTATCATTTATCGGACAAATCTGGGGGATTTAGATTTATCACAAGTTTTGTATCATCAATAAATATTTATTTGAATTATAGAATTGCTTTTCAATATATTACACTCTACAGTAATTAATAACCATATATTCTCCATAAAAATAAAAGAACCCTACTTCCGCTAAACTGCCCCTTAAGTTCAATAAGAAAAGAGCTGCCTAAGCAACTCAATGTTCTTCAAGTAAAGCACCCCGTTAGCCATCCATGTAGCGCAAAACCAGCGCTATACCACAGAGAATGAAAGATTATGACGTTCTTTCATGGGAGTTGAAGACAAATTAACTTTTAATACTCCTTATATACTTTGTAACATTACCCAAACAGCAACTTCCTTGTGGATTGTTTATCTCACAACCACATCGGTTTTCCTTTGTGTTTTCTCGAATATGTTCAATTGGATTAGGGAAAAGTTCTTGTTTTACATACTTCTCAAGTTTCTCTTTTGTCCAGTCAAAGCAGTAGCAAATAGATGTTGTTACATGGTCATCTTTTTGATGTACAGCTACCTTTATATCAGTTGTAAGATACTTCTTATTATCAGCATCAAAATAAACTACATCACACTCTTTGCTTGAACAGAAATAGTGATTTACATTCGCATTTAAAGTTTCTAATGCGGTCGGTTTAAGTATTGACTTTAGTGTAATCAACTTTACGTTGATTGTTCGAAGCCTAGTAATACTAACCCAAGCTGACCATTAACCTTTGCGCCCATCCATCTGCCATTTGTGAACGACACGAGTTTCCTGTACATAAGAAATAAAGTATGTTTTTTATGATATAAATAAACTCCCTTAATTAAAAAATTATTAGTGTAATGTAAAGCCCGATTAACGTAAAAATTAAAATCGGTACCGTTAACACAATCCCTGTTTTAAAGTACGTACCCCAGGAGATCTTCACACCTTTTTGGGACAGTACATATAACCAAACTAGTGTTGCGAGTGATCCAATTGGTGTAATTTTCGGTCCTAAGTCAGAACCAATAACATTTGCATAAATAAGCGCTTCACGTAATGTGCCATCCGTAGTTGTTTCGGCAATCGCTAATGCGTTGACCATCACAGTTGGCATATTGTTCATAACAGACGATAAAAATGCAGCAATAAAGCCCATTCCAACTGTTGCTACAAATAAACCTTGTTCCGCGGTCCATTCAATGACACTTGCAAGCGCCGGTGTTAATCCTGCATTACCAAGCCCATATACGACCACATACATCCCAATCGAAAAGAACACAATATTCCAAGGTGCACCCTTCACAACCGCTTTTGTATCAACGACCGCGCTTTGACGTGCCATGAATAAGAAGAAAATCGCGACAATTCCCGCAACAAGCGATACCGGTACACCGATCCACTCACTTGAAAAATACCCAGCAACTAAAATCGCTAACACAAACCAAGACAACTTAAACATTTTCATATCTTTAATGGCCAAGCGTGGCTCCTTTAGCATCGATTCATTGTATTCACGTGGAATCGACTTGTTGAAGTAAATGAGTAATACGACAATAGTTGCCACAAGTGAGAATAAATTCGGAATAATCATGCGCGCGGCATATTCAACGAACCCAATATCAAAAAAGTCAGCTGAGACAATGTTCACTAAGTTACTCACTACAAAAGGCAAACTCGTCGTATCCGCAATAAACCCACTCGCCATAATAAACGGGAAAATCATTTTTTCGCTAAACTGCAAATTACGTACCATCGCAAGGACAATCGGCGTTAAAATTAAGGCTGCCCCGTCATTAGCAAATAACGCTGCAACACCCGCGCCAAGTAAGCTGACATAGACAAACATTTTAATACCGCTTCCCTTTGCCGCACGTGCCATATGTAATGCTGCCCATTCAAACAATCCGATTTCATCTAAAACAAGTGAAATTAAAATAATCGCAATAAACGATAATGTCGCATTCCACGTAATATCTATAACTGTACCAACATCACTAAAATCAACAACACCTACGAGTAAAGCGATTATAGCGCCGGCCATTGCAGACCAACCAATGTTCAGTCCCTTTGGCTGCCATATGACAAAAATCAATGTCACGATAAAAATAAGTGCCGCTAATACAAACATATTCAATTTTTAGTCCCCCACACATTCAATTTCAATTTTACAGCCGCATGTCCACTCTTCATTAATGGAAGCAATAACCCCTTGCATTAACGTTGTTTGATTTTCTTGAATCCGGTAATGCTTCCACGTGCCGACTTTACGCTCTGTAATAATCCCTGCTTCTTTTAGCTTTCTTAAATGCTGACTAACTGCTGGCTGTGAGATACCTAATACATCCGTAAAATCACAAACACATACCTCTCCTTTTTTTAAACAAGCAAGGATTTTCAGTCGGTTTGCATCTGCTACAGCTTTTAATTGTTTCTCAATTAGTTCGATTTCCATTTTCACACCTCCATAACTATATAATTATATGCTTATATTATGTGATAGTGATCCTTTTTGCAACCACTAATACGCAAAGTAATATTATAAAGATGTCACATTATTTTCAAAATCAACTAATTCACGTTTGCTTATCAGGCGTCTTTAAAGCCTCATCAAACGTATTCAACAGAGCCTGTTTTTTTGAATAAAGATGGCCAAGTATTAGATCCGCGCGCGGGTTATAGGGTATCTTTAAAAAGTGTTAAACAAGCTGGGCTGCCGCCTGCCCGTTTCTCTTTGCATCATTTACGTCACACGTTTGCGACCATTTTCTTGCAACAATAGGGTCGCAAACGTTGAATAAAGAGTATTCCAAGAACTTTTGGGTCATGAGAGTATTACGTCAACATGGACAACAGTTGTTCCATTTGTGTGGATGCTGCATGCATTTGTGGTTGTTGATTGAGCATCATACCCGGTTGTGATGGTATCATTTGTTGCACCACGCTAAATAGCCTTTGATGCGGTATGACTACCGATTGTATTGGCAATTGCATATTTCCGATTATTTGATACAAAGCATTAGTAATGATCCTCCCTTTAAAGTAAAGAAAAACTTGTTTTCCATATGAATTCAAAAAGGAATTCATCACCCTACTTTCACTTTAATTAATTCTTTTGCATGATTGTTTTGCTTCCAAATTAGCCTTTGTAGGACTATACCAATAATACCAATTACGGATAGTCCAAGACCGATTATTTTAAAGGCGGTTAGTACCCCTAAATGTGTAATCAATAGCCCGCCCAGAAGAGGCCCGGCAATAAAAAGAATACTCATTAAGGAATCTATTATACTGGTAACCCTTCCTATAGCTTCCTTAGGTGGTTCAGTTTGAATGAGATAATTTATAGACACGAAAGTTAACCCATTTCCGATTCCGCCGATAATTGAAAGAAAGATTGCAAGTGCTATGAAATTGTAATTCAATAGGAATCCAAATCCCACAGACATTACACCAATTAGAAGACTTCCGGTACCGAAAAACCAACCAAATTTAGAGATTTTTTCAAGTCTGCTTAGAAGTATGACCACAAGGAGTGATCCCATTCCAATACCCGAAATTGCCCAGCCGATAAACCCAGGTTTGTTAGGAAACACCTCACTGAACAAAGTTACAATCTGTGCGTCGATCATTTGTATTGTTAGGGTGCTGAATATCCCAAATATGATACTAGCTAAAAGGATTTTACTCTTAAAAACAATATGCCATCCTTCCTTCCAAGATCGTAGAAATCCAGATTGTTTGGCTCCTATTTCTACACTTGTTTCTATTTCTTGTACCTTGACACGAGTGAGAATTATTCCAGAAATAGTGAAGGCTATCGCGTTTAATGCAATTGAAAAGTTTGGAGAAAAAATTCCTGCGACTGAACCTCCCATCAGCGGTCCAATAACCTTTACCAACTGAAATAGACTTCCATTAATAGTAATTGCTTTCATGATGTCTTTTTCGTCAACTATATTTCTCATCAATCCCTGTTGTGCAGGAAGGCTTATAACACCCGCTGTATTTCGTAAAAACAGGATTGGTAGAGCAAGCCAAGGTGAAGGTGTAAAAACAAGCAACAAAGTTAATACCGCTCGAAACCAATTAGAATAGATAAGAATTTTCCTCTTATCTATTCGATCTGCAAAAACACCTGCGAATTGTCCTAAAAGTATACTAGGAATGGCATACATGATAGGTATTAGAGCAATCAGCATCGGATCAGCCTTCCATGTATACCTAAATAAGATAAGGACACCAATAACATCAAACCAGTTTCCTAAGTTAGCTAAAGTATTAGCAGAAAAAAATTTAATAAAATTTCTGTTTTGCCATATTGATATTTCCTTGTTCATTAATAATCCCCCCACATTAGTAACGCTTATACGAGCATAACGTGTAATTATCAGAGGAATATCAGAGAAGCAGAAATAAAAAAATTCCGATCAATTATTTTAAGTGGTGTTTTAACTGAAGTTCGATCTTGCTATGTAATTCATTCAATTTGTACTCTTTCATATACTTTTTCTGTCGCTCTTGATAGTAAGTCTGTAATCTACTATTCATTCCAGACTCTTCTAAGAAGAACAAAATAATGTTTATATTTAATAACATACCTGGTATGAATTTTGATTCTTGTAGCAGCTGAAATCCTTCATTAAAATAATCTTCAGCTTTTGATTCATTATTTTTAAGCATACAATAAATACCTTTAGCAATTATAAAATTCGCATTTTCTCTTAAATAAGGGAAATTTACAAGTTTTTCTTCCGTATCTCCCATCCTTTTCTCTATCTCCTGAAAATCCTTTTGAAGTAAAGCAATATAGAGTTCCGAAAGTGTAATCAATGGTATGAATCCTTCGATATTTTTTTCATATATCTCTATTTTAGATTGCCGAAGAAGGTTAAGTGCTTCACCTAGTTGATTTGTGATTATCAATAACGACAAGCGACTTAACAATTTGATTTCTAATCGATGGTATTCAGGCATCTTTTCAGCAGATAGAGCAACCGTAAAATAATCAAGACACTTTGTCTTATCTAATTCGATTAATGAATAGATGTGTAATAAATAAAAGCATTTTTCCCAAAAGGTGATATCCCGTTTCTCAAGAAACCAACTGAAATCTCCTTTCATGAAATGTAGATACATAAGGTTAGGCAAATCTATTTGAAAACCGAACACATCCTGGTTTTCTTGGAATAGCTTTAGAGCATCACCCTGTCCGAAGCGATGATATTTGTGAAACAAGTTATTAAATTGTGTGGATACCTCATCGTCCTTCAATAAGGGGCTCTCATGTACCTCTTTAGTTAGAAGAAGGTATCCTTGTCCCCTGACTGTTTCAATATTAATCACAGATGACAGTGGTTCAATTTTCTTTCTGATTCTATAAATATGGTCATCTACTGTTCTATCTACTGGATCTTCCATTGGCCAAACAGCATCCAAAAGTTCCTCTCTTGAAAAAATCCGTGAAGGATATTGATATAAAAATCTAAACAATTGAAATTCCTTCGGTAAAAAAATGATTTCTTCAGAACGATAATTTACTTTATGACCCGTGTTGGAAAACTTGATTTTCTCCATTCTTTCACCTCAACAAAATGGTATTGTTTTTATAGTTCATTTAACAAATACGTTAAAGAAAAGCGACCGATAACGCAAGGTCGTACTGCATATCTATGCTATCTTTTTAACGAAGATACAATCCTATTTTGTGTATTAGGTTATAACCATTCACCACAACTAGAGCGTTTCATCTAATTTCCGAATTTTTGAGTGGGAAATTAAATACACATTGCCTAAAATGTCGATTTTATCTCCTTTTACACGTACAGCGCATTCTTTGTTTGAAGCATAAATATTAATTTCTTCCGATAAAAGAGACAATTCGTCTTGAACCAATGCCATGTTATTTTCAAGATCAAAATGAGACAGGACAGAAAAATTGTCAAGTCCGATTCCATCGTAAACAGAGTTTATTTCATCCCCAAAGTTCTTCGAGCATAACCATTTAGCGGACATATTGATCGCACCAGCGCTAGCTCCCATCACAACGGCTCTGCTTTTTTTTATCAACTTCGACAATTCATAGTCCATCAAAAAATCATTTAGATTAAGAATACTTCCACCCAACAAGAAAATGACTGAAGCATTTTGAATTAACGTTTGGGCATCTTCCTTCTGTACGCGATAATTAATTAAATGATATTCATCAAACATAATGCCGGTCTGGTCAAGCCATGAGCGTTCAGTGGCGCCATCTTCTTCATAGATTGATGGATTTGAGCTAATCATGACAAGTGATTTTCTATCAGTTATATCCTCCTGTAACACCTTGCCTAGACTCTCTGGTAAAAATTTGTTAAACCACCCTAAATAATAATGAATTTTCATAAGTCCCCCCGTAGCAAAGTGTAAATAACATTAATTTTCTGCGTTCCTCATTTCGTTTTCTTGTCACTAACACAATATCCTTAATATGGTCCCATTCATGAACAGTGACTTTTTATAGCACAATTAATTTGTCACAAAAATTCAGATAAGACGCCTTTCTATATTCAGGAAAGGCACCCGATTACGGAATAACGTTCTCTGAATTCCAAGCCTCAAAAAACATTCAAGAAAGGTCTCTTTAAGTGAAGTAATTTTCAAGTTCTTTTTTATTTGTTACAACTAATAGTTTGTCATCATAATCCCCAAATTTCTTAAAGAAATTTGGTTTACCGACTTCTTCAAAATATCTATTCCACTTAAACATCTTGAAGAATATTTTTAATGTTGGATTATAGTTTGATTTTTCTAATCTAAGTTTTTGTAAAAGAAACCTCCTTATAATTCGGTAGGTTCTTACCGAATAATTTATATCCAAAAAAATGATCAATTCTGCATTCAGAAAACTATTAGAAACCCATTCTTCATTATGTACGCCTTCTACAATCCAAGTATTGGAACTAATTAGGGTATTCAAATATTCTTCTCTTTCTTTTTCGGTTCTTCTTATATCTTCATGACCCTCATGCCTTTTCCAAACAACATTATCTAATTCATAAAATGGAACATTTAACATAGAAGATAATTCTCTTGCTAAAGTTGTCTTCCCACTTCCTACAGAACCTATAATATGTATTTTATTAGGAATTTTATTTTTCAAAGTAAACACCACCACTTATCATAGAAGTTACCTTTACCATTTATTCGATTTGGTTATCGAAATATCCTTTCTCTTATCAAGCTCTTCTTACGGGTTCCTACTGACATTTAACAATATGCGCCGTATGTTGGATATCCTAATAGCTATTTTAATTTAAAGAAAATACAACGCCAGACGTTTTTTATTTAGGTAAACCAACAGATATGATTCTATCAGGTTAAGACATTATAATTTTACTTACATTTAGTTGTTCAAACTTTTTATAAAACAATAAATTTAAACACAAAAAAAGACAGTACATAATACTGTCTTTTTTGTGTTAACTAGGTACCTTTCAAAGATGTGTTTCCTAAAAAAGATGGAAATTACATGCCTTCTCACTGGTTTTATTCCTAGAAACTGAAAATAAAAGATTTTATCTTAAATACTCTTCTGAATACAAAAGATAATTACCTACCCTATACCCATGCTAATATGTTTAATACATTATTAGGCATTTAGGTAAACTGGATTTATTCGATTATCTTTGGTACTCATTATAATATATTATGTAATACTTTTCAAAATAGGATCCCTTTTATTCTCCTCATTAGCATTCTTTTACTAACAAGTTTACTAAACAATCAACTATATATGTGAAACATTTTACGTAAGTTACCACCGTCAAGCCTATAATACTCTTTTTTCCATCACTTTAATAGTAATATTACGCATAGGACAACGGTTAATCAAAATAAAGCACTCCCAAATACATGTCGAATGTATTCGGAAGTGCTTTATTATGTCTTTATGAACTGCTCTTACTCCCCTTTAACATGAACGAAAGCGCTAATCCTAAAATACTTAAAATCGTTGCAATGGCAAAGGCTAGGCGGATCCCGATGAGCATCCCATCCGATGAAACGTCATCTAAGAAACTCATTGTACCCGTCATCGCCGTAACAAGAAGCGCTGTGACAATCGCACCACCAACCATGCGTAATGTACTGTTAACGGCTGTTCCATGCGGCATTAAATGTCCTGGTAATGCATTCATTCCCGCAGTCGTTAAAGGCATCATGATCATTGCAATGCCCAACGAAATGAATGCAAAAAGTATAGCAATAATCCAAATAGGCGTCGTGACAGACAAGAACATATAAACGGATAATGCGAATGTAATCGATGTGAATCCGTACATTGCCAATCCGCGCCCACCGAACTTATCGAAAATTTTACCGGTAATTGGAGACATGAAGCCCATTAATAATGCCCCTGGCAACAGAATAATCCCTGTTTCTAACGCTGAAAGCTCTCGAACATTTTGCACATAAAATGTTAATAAAATTTGCGTACCAATCATGAGTGCATACACTAAAACAGATAAAGAAGTTGAAATTGTAAATATTTTTGATTGGAACACACGAAACTCTAATATCGGTTGTGGTAGTTTGAATTGACGACGGATGAATAAATACAGTGCGACAATACCAATTGCTAATGATGATATGACATACCAAGATGTAAATCCAACTGAACCGACCATACTAAATCCGTATAGTAAGCCTCCCCAGCCAAATGTTGAATAAACAATTGAAACCATATCAAATTGTTTTTCTTGTCTCGGTGTAACATTTTTCATAAATACGAAAACAAGTAGGATGACTACTAAAGCTACTGGCAATACTGTGTAAAATAAATGACGCCATGTAAAATAAGTGAGCAACCAGCCAGCTAATGTTGGACCAACAGCTGGTGCAAAGCCCGTAACAAGTCCTGCAATACCCATCACAGATCCGCGCTGCTCTTTCGGATACAGTGTTAAAATAATTGTTTGCATTAGTGGCATAATAATCCCTGCCCCAGCCGCTTGAATAACTCGCGCACCGAGTAAAACCGGATAATTTGGTGCAAATGCTCCGATTAATGTACCGAGCGTAAATAAACTTAATGCAGCTAATAACAAGGACCTATTTGAAAATCGACCAATTAAATATGCTGTGATTGGAATTAAAATCCCGTTCGTCAATAAATAAATCGTCGTTAACCATTGTGCCGCGCTCGCATTGATTTGAAAATCAGCCATAATCGGCGGCATCGCAATCATTAGTAATGTTTGATTCAGAATCGAAACAAATGCTGCCGATAAAACGATTGCTACAATGAGTGTCCTTTTTGAATTTGTAATTGTTTGTTCCATAAAATAACCCCTTGTATGTTTGTTAGTGATAACTAACATTTTAAAGTAAAAAAAGTGGTACTACATGGTAGCACCATATAAAAACGTTTCGACATAGTTTTCGATAAACATTTTTTGTTGATCTTGTAAAAAGTGGTTTATTGAAATCGTCGTTGTTACGAAATAACCAAACATTGTTGTTAAAAAAATAAGCGCTTGTGATTCTGAATGAAATGGTTTTAAAATACCCTTTTCAATCAATTGATCAAAATACGATGCGAGCAATGATTGTAGCTGGTTCGTATTGGCTTCCGTAATGAGATTTGATAGTTCTGGTAAATTCCCTCGTTCTTGAATACTAATAAGGAAAATAACCTTGTTTTGATTCATATACAGCAAATATTGATGCGCAATGTCCGTTAAGTCTTTTTTTACATCAAATGTTAAGGATGTTTGAAAATACTGTTCAAAATACGGCAAATACGATTGCTGCTGAATAAGCGCCTCCAAAATCCCCATCTTCGTTTCAAAGTGACGGAATATCGTCATTTCACTAACACCTGCAAGCTCGGCAATTTCTTTTACAGGAACTTGATTGTATCCCCTTGCCTCCATTAATGTACTCGCAGCATGTAAAATGCGCTCGCGTGTTTTATTTGTCATTACTTCACCTCGACATGTTAGTTACCACTAACATATCATACCGCAATTTTAGAATTACGTCAAAATGTATGTATCCCTTCATAGCTCTACTCGATAGCGCCAGCTTGCATTTTTCACTTGATCAAACTGAATGTATTTGACACTTTCCTCAATGACATCATTTAAATTCAACTGCTGCTGCTTCGCCAAGTCTTTTAAGTGTGTAAGTAATTGTTCATCACATGTCGTTCTGAATTCTACACGATCTTTTGGGCGATTTTTTTTATTATAAGAAATCGTTTCGTTTTGTAAAAGATTCAGATAACCGTTTTCTAGTAAATAACCAATATGCGTATTGTGCTCTGTTGCGTATTGCTTTAACTGTTCAATTAGTGCCGCGCTTATACGTGTTTTATAACGTATACGTGATGCATCGGTCGTTTGAATCAGTTTATGATTGATGATTTTCCACATGTACTTCCCCACCTTTCCCTTCTATTATAATAACATTTTCTATAATAACATTTTCACAAATCAATTTCGCCTTGGCGTAATTGCGTCCAGCTTCTGAAAGAGTTTTCTGCTGAATGAAAATAAAAACACTCCTTATGGGATAAGGAGTGAATGGCGTAAAGTTACAGTCGGTACGTGCTTATTCAGTTGTATTGTATTCACCATAGTTTCTTTACAAATCATACTTTAAAGCCGAGTTGATCGTTTATGCATTTGTTCGCCAAAATAGTAGCATCTTTCGAAAACCGTCGTTAAACCTTTTTGTCAATTAATTACATAATAAATTTCATAACGCTCAAAACAATAAACCGTGTTTACATCTTTTAAAAAGAACGCATACAACGTAGCTAATTGAAATCCTTTTATTCCATTGTGTTACTACTTCACAAAACTTTTTAACCTTACTGCGTGACTGCAACTTTACTACTTATATAATATCCGTTCCTAATATTTTCTAAACATCTTTTTTCAGAAACCTCAGCTGAATTAAGTTAAAAATTTTATTTCAAGACTTATACCTAGTCGAAT
This sequence comes from Solibacillus cecembensis, assembly GCF_050272495.1. Taxonomy (NCBI): domain Bacteria; kingdom Bacillati; phylum Bacillota; class Bacilli; order Caryophanales; family Caryophanaceae; genus Solibacillus; species Solibacillus cecembensis. Next base: position 81,695 of record NZ_JBNNMF010000018.1, read on the forward strand.
TTTGTAAAACGTATATAATAACTAAAGGGGGTGTACGATGCTAAAAATAAAAAAAATTGAATTCATCAAAGTCCACTATGATGAATCACTTACTCAAAATTTCTTTTCTGTTGCAAATATTACATTTTCAAACTATAAAACCATCTCTGGTGCTCTACTCTACTGGCAAAAGAATACGTCCGATGCACCTTTTACAAAAGATGGAGACTATAAATTTTTTTATGATATGGCAAAAGTACAATTTTTTGCATCCGTTAAGTTTCCAAAGGATTCAAAACTGACGCGTGATCAGCGCCAGGAGCTTGCCTATATCCTATTGGAAGAACGCGGTGCAATTGGTTCTTATAGTTTTGTGACGAATCGCTCAAAAAGACCATTTCCGATCAAACAATCTTTTCAAAATATAAAATTTCCAGAATATTTTAGTTTACAAGATTTCAATAGTATCGAGCTGTTTCAACAATTTCAAAATCAAGACGAAGCGCTCTATGCCCATTTAGCGCATTATGACCGCGCATTTGTCGTCGCCTATATGCATTGGTGCCAAAATGTCATTACTGAGCACCATAGCAAACTACTAAACTATTTGGATTACTTACCATTTTCATATATTTGCTATGCCAACCCGTTTCTTTCAGAGCAATTTTTAATTGATTTTATCGAGCAGGTGGATTTTGATGCGTTGCAATATAATAAACCGGTCCTGGCTCGCCTTACTGCGTCATTTAAAGCCCATCTTGTTAGCACCTTACAGCTACAGCAAAAAGCGCTTAACGATGAATTTAAAGACCAATTAGAAGAATTCATAGAGAGCAATGTATTTTTTGTCTTACATGATGTCATTTACTTGCCTGAAGTGGATGAAATTCCAGAAATGGAGCTATTATTTTTTGAATATGATTGCGGAACCGATAAATGGCCAGGTGGCGAGCATTTAGTAAAAGGAATCCCTTCTTTATACTGCCAACAATATGATCGTTATGGGGATCATAAATTAACAAATAGCGAGATGGATAAAAAAATTGCGCAATATAGTGCGCTTCAATTGCAGCTTTTTAGTGCATCTGCCCACTTACACTGGCTTAGTCGTTATCAAAGTCAATTGGATTGGCATGCAATTTGTCAGTACAATGAAAATTTAACTGAAGACTTTTTAACTGCCCATTTGGACAATATTGATTTCCAGGCACTTGGCTATAATATCTATTGTTTTATAGATGAAGCATTTTTATCGCAACATATGGATAAATTCAATCACCAACAACCCGTTCCACTCATTATATGTCATTTGACAGAGCCCTTTTACTTAATGCATAAAAACAAAATTAAAGTAGACTTAGAAACTTTATATAAATATATGGACTGCATTGATTATGATGAGTTTGAACGATTAGAATCTTACTTTTAAACCCATAACAAAAATGCACCATTCCAATCAACATTGGTATGGTGCATTTTTTTGTTACACTTTAGATTTCATATAGTCTGCAAATTCATCCTTGCTTAAAGGAGCGCTTAAATAAAAGCCTTGTACAAACTCACATTTCAATTCTTTTAAAATCGCTAAATCTTCACCATTTGCCACACCTTCTGCTACGACTTGTAAACCGAGTGCATGTGCCAATGAAATGATGGACGACACCATCTTAGCATTGGCTGGAACTAAGTTTAAGTCCTGTGTAAACGAATGGTCTATTTTTAAGGAAGTTACAGCCACTTCACGTAAATAACTTAATGGCGAATACCCCGTTCCGAAATCATCAATGGATATTTCAATACCTAAAGTATTTAGTTCTTGAATCTTTTCAATTAGTTCAGCTGAGCAATCAAGCATGCTCATTTCAGAAATCTCTAATTCTAGTTGATTTGGATTTAAATTCGTTTCTTCAAGGATGGTTTTTAATTGGTCTATAAAATCATTTTCGTTAATATGACTTGTTGAAACATTCACCGAAATTTTAAATTGTGGTGAAACAATAGGTTGCCACTGCTGTAATTGCTTTACGGCATTTCTAATTACCCAACTGCCAATATCATGAATGAGTCCACATTGCTCTGCAAACGGAATCAATTGCTCTTGCATCATCGTACCAATTTCTTCATCAACCCATTGAATTAACGCTTCCGCCCCAATCAGTTCATTCGTTTGGAGATTATATTTCGGTTCGTAATAAAGCTCAAATGCATTCTCTCTCAAAGCCTTATGTAACTTTGTTTCTAAACGTAAAAATTGGTCGTTTGTACCGCGCATTTCCTTTTTATACACATTGTAACTATTGCCATTCTTTACTTTGGCTGCGTTCATCGCAACATTCGCTGTTTTCAATAGTTTAGCGGCAGAATCACCATGCGCTGGATACACACTTATGCCGAGGCTAATGCTCGCATAAAATTCATACGTGTCAAATATAAAACTATTCATACAAACATCCAAAATCTTTTCAGCCATTTCGTCTATTAATGAAACGTCTTCTAGTACATAGACAAATTCATCTCCATTTACACGGTAGAATGAATTGGTTTGAATATCAATTCCACGAAAACGCGCGCTAAGTTCCTTTAAAAATAAGTCGCCAACTTTATGACCGAGGCTATCATTAATATTTTTAAAGCGATTGATATCGAAGAAAAATAGCGCAAATGGCGTTTTAGTCCGCATAGCGTTCGCAATTTCATTTTCAAGACGCTTTGTTAAGTTACGACGATTTGGTAAGCCCGTTAAATCGTCATGATAAGCAATATGAGCAATTTTTTTAATGTTTTTTTGTGCAGTAATATCTGTACGAATCGAAATATATTGATTTGGAATTTTATTTTCTCCTAAAAATGGAACAATCGTTGTTTTGACCCAATATAAAGAACCATCTTTTGCACGATTGCAAATTTCTCCATGCCACGTTTGTCCAAGTCCGATTGCACGCCACATTTCTTTGAAAAAAGATTTCGGATGAAAACCTGAATTTAATACTCGATGGTCTTGGCCGATTAGTTCTTCACGCGAATATTTCGAGATTTCGCAAAATTGATCATTCACCATCATAATTTGACCCTTTCGATCCGTTACAGCAACAATAGACGTTTTATCAAGTGCAGCTTTTAAATTGACGAGCTGTTCATACGAAAAATCCATTGATTCGAGAATTTTTGAATTTGATTCTTCCTGCATATCTACCTCTCCATTCCAAATTAATTCTATTAATATTACTATTCATAGAAAATTATAATAGTTCTTAACTCATAAATCCAACTTTTCTAAATTTTTTGTTTAAATTACCTTCATTCACCCCAAGTAAAAAAGGCAAGGATTCAAAATTCTCTCACTATTCTAATATACGCACATATAACCAATTTTGTCTGTTAACTTTTTCATATGTTCTGAAACTCGATTTAGTTCCAAAATAACTTGATCTAAGCTTTTTACCACTTCATTATAATTTTTTGATGCGGATGTAAGGTCGCGCACACTGATGGACTCGAAAGTTTACTCAATGTTTCGCATGGATACAATATCCTTTGACAGCAAAAAAATCTCCCTTATCAATGGAAGATTTTTTATCTAACTTTATGAAATTGCAAACTCATAGTTCCCTCGATTCTCCGTAGCGCGGTAGTTGTAGGCGTCTAATTGCTCCTGAGATAAGTTTAAAATGTAATAATGAAAATTGATTGGTTCTAATCCAAACTTTTCGCATGCTTCTTTATAATACTCATACCCCATTCGATAATCATGCATGTTACTTCCCCCCTTCTTGTTGCATTGCTTGGTCATTAAATTCACTTAATTGCTTTGGTGATAATTGAATTACATAATAGCGAAAGTTAATTGGCTCTAGCCCGAATTGCTCGCATTTTTTCACATACACTTCATAGCCTTGTCGATAAATTGTCATTTTAACCGCTCTCCTTTGTACTATAACAGATTTTATTTATTGAATTAAATATAGTGCAGTTATAGTACAGTTGTCAACAATATTTTCAGAAATTTTATGATTTTCTTTAGGATCTAAAAAATCCTTTCTAGTTAAGAAAGGATTCCTGCATATCTATCCATCAACTATCGTGCATCGCTGCTTTTACTCGGTGAGGTATCATCACAACTTCAGTGTTTAAATCCACGGGGCGAAATGTTTTATCGATACATTCCTCCCAAAATAGTAAGTGCTCTTTATCAATCCAATGTTCCGATTCCTCTACTTCTTGACCACCTTCTCCGCGAACGGAATACCAGTATAAATACTCATGCCCATTAAGATGCTCGCGGAATATCGTCTCCACATACATTTTTTCTCCTTCTAAAGTGACAAGCACATCGTCCATATGATCATTCAAAAACTTGAGCCATTCATCCACGCGCTTTGATTTTCCTTCCATTACTTTAAATCGAGTCAATTCAATCTCCACAGTAATCCCCCTCGTAATTAAACATCATTTTAGTTTTCCTTCACCCAGTAAAAGGTGCAATCATCCGTTCGTTCCATGAAACCATATTGAATTAAATAGCGACGTACCGTTACATAATCACTAAAAATAGGCTTTAAAATATCGTTTAATTCTTTTTCCAAATACTTTTTCCCAGCTTCAAAATTCGTCATAATTTGTTGCAACAAAATAATTTTACGCTTTTCTTTACTTGGAAACGTGCTAATTGGGCCTTCTAAACCTTCCTTAAAATACGTTTCTAACACTTTTTTCTTTTCATCCGCCGTAATCGCATAACGTTCATCCACTTGTTTTGCCCCCTTATGAATCGGTTCGTACTGTTCGATCCCATCAAACGCTTGCATAATCGCCAAAAAGACTTTTGCCTGTTTCTCCTTTTCCTTCAATTTAAAGCGGTGCTGACGGATTGTTGATACACTGTTTGCAGTTGTATGCTGAACAATTTCTTTATCTGGCAATCCCTGTGCAAATAGCGTCAGTAATTCAATTTGAATATCCGATAGTCCTGTATGCTTCTTATCTAGCTGAATAAGTGCATCAAACACTGAACCATGCACTTCTTTTTGATGTTGCTTAATCATCTTGAGCGCCGTGAAAAAACGTCCTTCTACTGGAAAAACTTCAAGCTTATCATATTGCTGCTCACAAAATAAACAATGGTACACATTGTCACTTTCTTCATATCCATTTACGAGATGCTCGACTGATAGACTTTCAAAATCCATAAACAAATACCACCTTCGTTTATTATTATATAAACAATATAACATTTGTTTATTTTTAAGTAAATTATAAATCTGAAAATTCTGCATTAAATACTTTGGATACACTTTTTCTCTTATGCACTTCTAGTTTACATAATCATTTTATGCAATTCAATGAAGTGATTTTCAAATCAAAAAAGACCATTCCCAGAAAAGGCAACGGACTTAAAGATTAATCGTTATTTAACTCTGTCGTTTCAGGATAATACAGGTCTTTTCGTAAACAAACATCTTTATGCTTCAAATTTTCTCCCTCAAAGCATAACCATATTTCGTCATCCGCCATAACACCGTGCGTTTTTCGAACAATCCCCCATCGGTTATAGGCTTGCATACCTAGACTTGCTAGTAATTCATCTGCATTTGCCCGCGTTGGTGGGAATGTACGCCACTTTAACCACTTTTCTAATTCCTCTAATGAAATGTGACCTTCCATGTTCGGTGAAAATTGTTTATTGAAGTCTTCAATATAGTTGATGACATAGGGTGTCCCACCATTAGCCGGCTTTAAATTAACGGTTGCTATGACATCATCCATCCACATTACGTTAAACTTCATCGTATCAATCATTTATTTCACTTCCTTCAAAGAACAAACGAGACAAGTTAGGATCGTTTAACTGTGACCGTAAGACTTGCTCGGCACGCCCAAAATCAATTGTGCTTGTTTCAAGTTTATGCAGTAACTTGGCTTTATCAATAAAAGCCGTTCCCCTATACAGGGCTAGTTGCTTGGAGAAACTTGAATTAAATGGTTTGGCTTTCACTTTTCTTTTTAAAATGGTTAAGGGCTTACCAGGTGTATAATCTTTTTCATCAGATAATAAGCTTAATCCGTTATCAAAAATCGGTGCAAGCTGCCATACTTTATCGAGCGGATTGTACAAGAATAAAATATTATTCGTATGTCGATCTTCGTTTAGAATGAGTGCATCAAAGGCAAGCAGGCGAGTAATTTCTTCACGTACATTCAGCCCTGTAAAATTTTGAACTTGCTCCATGATTTGTTCAAATTTCTCCGTTGTCGATAAAGATGTATCATTCAAAATGGGGTCTGTTGAAGTGAAATTCGCTTCAAATAAACGCTCTAACGTTACTTCTTGTAATTTACCTCGAAAGTCCTCCGAATAACAGCCACGCGAGAGCTCCCCATCAGGTAAAATAATTTCACAAGGATAGTACTTTACATATTTTTTTTCTTGTAAGGTTGAGCATGATAACACAAGTGTCGCTAATTCTTCTGCTTGTCCCTCGTAACCACGTGTATTTTGCTTAACCCACTTATTACCTACTCGCCATTTCGATTGATCCCCTTTACTTGAGGTACTAATAATGCGAATAGCATCCGTCGGAATATGAATTTTATCCATGCATTTCACGTCCAATTTATGAGTTTCTACTATATTAATAATCAATTATAAACGATATCGTGATAATTGGAAAATAATCTTCATTATCAAATAGTAAACAAAGGATTTTTATAATTGTATGTGCGTTAAATGAACATCTAGTTTACATAATCATTTTATGGTATTAAACGGATTGTTTTTCAATACGTCTTGAATTTGCTCATCTTCTATATGTGTGTAAATTTGCGTCGTTGCTACACTGGAGTGCCCTAAAATATGCTGTAGACTTCGAATGTCTGCACCCGCTTTATACATCATTGTCGCGGAAGTATGGCGCAGCTTATGTGGTGTTAACTTGTCTTTTTTAATCGATTGGCCATTGATTCTTTTCACCATTTTCGCAACCGTTTGGCGGGCAAAACGCGTCCCTTTTTGCGAAACGAATAACGGTTCTGGATCTGTTCCCTTGTATGTATGACGCTCTTCTACATAACGCTCTAACGCGGCAAGACAAGCGTCATTTAAATAAACCGTGCGTTCTTTATTCCCCTTACCAATTACCGTCAGCTGGCGTCCATTAATGGAGTCGACATTTAAGGAACAGAGTTCGGATACACGAATACCAAGATTTAAGAAAAATACCATCATGCAGTAGTCTCGCGTAGAATATTGTTGCTCATCAATTGCCTTTAAAAATGTTTGAGCTTCATCCATATTCAAATAAATAGGTTTTCGTCGACCGATTTTCGGTGATTCAAGCTCCTCAGCTGGATTTTCTTCTATGAGTCGTCGCTTGCCTTTCAAATATTTAAAAAAAGCTTTTAGAGTTGCAACTTTCCGCGCTCTTGCCGATGCTGAATTTCCCCGCTGCACTTCACAATATTCAATAAAATAATATAAATCTTCCAGTGATAACTCCTTAATCCAATCTGCGGTAACATCTGAAATATCAATCGTATGTATAAGGTCCGGTGATATATCTTTCTCCACGCTTTTTAAAAAGCGGAAAAATAGTACGAGATCATATTCGTATTCTTTCCGAGTGCGCGGTGATTTTCCGGTAATCGTCGTTAAGTAAACTAAAAAATCTCTCAAAACTTTTGGCAAAGCTGTTTTCGTCAATTCCCTCACCTCTAACTCTATTATAGCACGAAATAAAGTTCCCAAATTCATATTTGGGAACTTTATTTCGATTTATAGGCTTTAACATGTAATTTTTGTAATTAAATGGTTATATTTAGCCCGTTTCTCCTCTAAAATAGAACATATATTCCCTGTATTTTATTTCGCATTCAGACGCAGTGAATTTCACTTTCATGGGCAATGGTACATGTCAATTCGTCTCAGAGCGAATTTGGAAATTGGTGATTTCCTTATTAATTAAGGATTGTTTTTCCATATAAAGGAGAATCTGTGGTTTACTGAACGAGCGGTTTATAGACAACTTAAAAAGCCCGCTCATAATATTATTTGAGCAGGCTTGGTTCGTCATGTATTGAGATTAGTAAATCTATTTATTTATTCGTAACGTTTAACAAGAATACCATAATCTACACGAGACCAACTACCTTCATAAAGGTGGTTATTTTTTATTCAAATGGTATTGAAACAGACAAGCGATTTGAATGAAATTGTGAACCTTTCCATGACAGAAGGTTTTCAACGTATCCTAAAGTATCTGCATTTGTTGGGCCAATCATACGCTGTAGAGCTACTAAGTCAAAATTATAGCTTTTGTTATTTGTAATGATCGGATTAACAACTCCTAAGGCCAGAACCCCGCCTACTATTGGTTTTTTAAGTCGTCCATTGGCGTCATAAAACTCTGATAAGTAATCAGGTCCTTTGGTGCTAATGTCTATTATGAACAACCTATAAGGCGAGTGACTTTCAACACGAACCTTATAAAAATCGGCGTAATTCAATTGAAATGTGTATTCTTCATTATATTTATCAAAGTTAAACAGCTCAGTTAAATTGTTGTTTTTGAAGGAATAGATATAAAAGATGCCATATCCGCCACTCCCACCCGTATCAATACTTACCATAATGTCAGGTATATGATTGTTATTAAAGTCGCCAAGAAACAACCTAGCATTATATCCCGCATTGTTTTTAAAATGAACGGTTGTACTTTTATTTGACCACCCATCATGAATCACAAGCGTAATGTTGTCGGCGAAGATACTTGGTGATCCATCGACATTACCATATAAATAGACGGTATCTAAAATACCATCTCCGTTTACATCCCCTATCTTCCAGTCCAACAATGTATGATTTCCGTTAAAATTGACCCCTCCTATTCAAATTTAATCATTGTCCATTGCAATATATGCAGCTAGCAGCTTTGTTAATTTCTCGTCGCGCAGATTTTTACCGTTTACTCATGAAAAAAACAGCGCTCCCCCTGTTCAGGACGCGCTGCTATTGCATTTTCTATCTAATTACTTTTCTTTGACCAAATGACTACCGGTATTAAAAGTAAAGCGAGTAACCCTCCACCTAAAGCTAACACATCATAGCTTGCACTCGCTACGACCATTCCTGACAGTGCTCCACCAGATGCGCCCGCTAATGCAATTAACACATCCAACTTTCCTTGCGTTTTTGCACGCGTAGACGGCTCGGTTGAATCGACTACTTGAGCCGTTCCACTAATTAAACCGAAGTTCCATCCAAGACCAAGTAACGATAGTGCTATTATTAGCATAAGTAAGGAATCATTTGGTGCAAACGCTGCAAATAATCCAGCGAGTAACAAAATTACGCCCGCTGCAATACTCATCGCTGTTCGGCCTATTTTATCAACAAGAATCCCCGTGAATAAAGATGGCAAATACATCGCTGCGACATGGAAACCAATGACCAATCCTACATCCGCCATATCATATCCATGATGTTGCATATGAACTGGAGTCATCGTCATGACCGCTACCATCACAATTTGTGTAAGCACCATGACTGTCGCACCGACTGCTAAACCTTTTTTATTATCCGCCTTTTGTGTATCGGACGATGTAGACTTTCCATTTTGCTGTTGATACGCTGCGATTTTATTCGCGATATGTAATGGATCTGGACGGAGCATCATAAATAGCACAATCCCCGCAAAAATAAAGGCTGCTGCGGACAAAATGAATGGACCCGCAAGTGAAGGGATACCCATGGACGTTGCAACATTCCCCATCACGCCAACTAAGTTTGGACCAGCAACCGCACCAAATGTCGTCATCATCATCGTCGTACTAATAGCCGTTGCTCTTTGTTTCGTACTCGCTAGATCTGTCCCTGCATAACGTGCTTGTAAATTCGTCGCCGTCCCTGCACCATAAAATAATAGCGAGGCAAATAATAGCAGCACACTATTTACCATTGCCGCGATGACTACACCAACCGCACCAAGACCACCGACGATAAATCCAGTAGAAAGTCCGATACGGCGCCCACGACTTTGTGATAGTTTCCCAACGAGAAAAGCCGCGCATGCTGAACCTAAAGTTAATAAAGCAACAGGTAGCCCAGCATAAGCATCCGTCCCAAGCATTTGTTGTGCTAATAATGCGCCGACCGTAACACCCGCTGCAAGTCCGGCACCACCAAAAATTTGCGACAAACTAACGACGAATAACACACGTTTATAAAGCTTTTTCAACTTTTCTGGTGATTCGATATACGTTTCAATCGAATCTGGCTCTCGTATTTTAGCAAACACCAAAAGACACCTTCTTCCTTCCCGTTGACACGTTAACCGATCGCTATAAAATTTGTATAAAGATAATAGAGAATAATGGCAATGATAATCCATTTAAAAACCTTCCCTAGAACCTTAAAAAACAACGGAATTAAAACAATAGCGACAATTAAAAATATAAGTAAATCCATTTACATCTCCTATGCTGAAATCGTAATGTAAGCCCCTTCACGCGTGACATTCCAATTAGATGAAAGCAAATAACGAATTTCTTCTTCTATTTCCGTATTCACTTCAATACCTGTCACACTTGTTTCATGCTTTGTAATGCCGTCCGCAATGCCAAACCTCATGCGTAATAAACCGACTAACCCGTTAATTGTTACGTATTTCACTCTATAACGCTCCGTGTAAGCGGCTTTAAACGCGGCTTCATCCGTAGTATACAGTTTTTGCAATAAAGTAAAATCATAATCATAGTCTTTCGAAAAAACTTCCAAATCACCTTGCTGTAAATTGCCGACTACTTCCTCATATGTATAAGGATGTGCCTTTAATGTTTCAATAATATACGCTTCCATTAATGAAATAGCCATTTAAAATTCCTCCTCTTTCTTTTGTTTACTTATTGTAACATATTCCACCATCGGGAATTCTTCATATGCATTCATTCGCCCTTTATTTGCTGTGAAATGCGCTGCTGGCGTTCTGTAAACACGCCTTTTCGCGCATAGCCAAATTGCTCATACAATTCAGTCGGCTCATGTAAATCGGCGAGCTCATTCTGAATGGCGCGGTATCGCAAATTGGTCGTCGTCACTTTAAATCCAACTTGTTGTGACATCGTAAAAAAGATGCGTTCAATCGTTTTGACGGTGATAGATTCGCCTTTTTTATTGCCAAGCCCTAGCCATACGACGGATACTTCACTCGCAATCGGCAGCCATTTCAGCGTTTCTTCTTTATAAAATAACAATTGCTTCATTAGCGCTTTGGATAGCGATAATTTCCGAGACTTTTTCGCCGCAATAACCGTCCATTGTTGCGTTTCTTCATGAAAATGTTTCCATTCCATTCGCACCACTTCCGCAGATTTAATCCCGAGTTCTGCAATAACTGCTACGATCGTCGCATTACGCAGTGCCAGCCACGTATCTTCTTCATTTTTTGCGTGATTATACATTTGAACCCATACCGCCAACGCTTTTTTCGCTTGCTGCGGGGCTAATGTTTTGATTAAAGCAGGTTCTTTATTTAATGGTTGAAGAAATTTCGGTGCATACTTTTTTATAACATCTCTCAGCTGTAAAAAGATTAAAAAATGACGGATAGACGCATATTTTCGATTGATGGAATTGACTGATTGGTATTGTTTTGTAATCGTTTCCTCATACAATTGTAGCGCATCTTCAATGGTTGTTTGCATCGCCACAATTTCAGCAAACTGCTTGGCATCTAATGTATATTGTTTTACCGTGTAGGGAGACTTATTGAGTGAACGTAAATATGCCTCGAATGCCTTTACATATGGCATAATTCCCTCCATTGTCATCACCCCTTTTGTACTATTGTAACATGGAAAGCACAGACGTTCGATATTATATCCGACTAAATATTCTATATATTACGTTATTTTACTCGAAAGTTCGATATGCCATGTTTCTCAATAGAAGATAGGCTATAATGGTCGCAATGAAGGTTTAGGAGGAAATTAGTTTATGCAAGTACGTACGACAAGGCTTGAAGCGGAAGACGCAAAAATTATTTATCAAGAAACGGCTGGATTAGCGATCATTACGATTCATCGCCCCCAATTAAAAAATGCATTAACAGCAAATATGTGGGATCAATTGGCGAAAATTGCCCTACGCACATTAGAAAACCCTAAAAATAAAGTATTACTTTTACGCGGCTCAGGTGAAAACTTTACAGCAGGCTCCGACATTAAGGAATTCAATTCGATTTCACTTGAAAAAGCGGAAGAAGCATTCATTCATATGGAAAAAACGATATCCATTATCGAAAATTTACCGATTCCCGTCATTGGTGTCATAAACGGACCTGCAATGGGTGCGGGACTTGAACTCGCGCTTGCTTGTGATATTCGTATCGGCTCTGATAAAACAAAAATGGGCATTCCAGTTGGGAAATTAGGCATCACGTTGAACAATAGATTTGCAAAGCGCTTAGTTGATTTAGTAGGTCCATCTGCAACGAAAGATTTCGTCTTTACAGGCCGTATGTACAAAGCCGATGAAGCCTTTAAAGCGGGTATGCTCAATTATTTAGTCGCAGAAAAGGATTTAAATCGTTTCGCAATCCGCATGGGTAAGCTCGTGGCAGGAATGTCACCGGATTCTTTATTAGCAGTGAAGCGCTCTGTGAAAGAATGTGTCGATTCAACACCTGCGCTTTGGGAAGGTTCTACGCCATTCGTCTCTCCAACTGATTTCTCAGAAGGTGTTCGCGCATTCGTGGAAAAACGCCAGCCACAATTTGCACGTAAGTTATAGGTGATCTCTTTAAAAAATTAATATCGAGAGCAAATTCCATCATTCAATTTGGAGTTTGCTCTTGTTTCAAATTCCACGCTTTTAATCTGTGTCCCCTGCTCTACTATTTTGAAATCCTCCAATTATTACTTGTACAAATCAGATTTCCGCTCACCACCATAAATAAATTTACATTCTATGCAACTAATTACGAGTCAAAATACTCTAACGGTAAGACAGCAAGAAAGAGGTGGTAACATTGGAACTTGAATTTTTAGTAAAAAAAGCGCAAAAAGGAGACGGAGAAGCGTTTATTCAATTAATTAGCCAATACGAATTGATTCTTTATCGTACAGCAAAGAGATTAGGACTGAATGATGAGGATATTGCAGACTTATTACAAGAAACGGTATTAACGGCGTTTGAAAAAATCCGAACTTTAAAAGAGGTAAAATATTTCAATACGTGGATTTGTCGCATCTTATTGAATAATTGTTATCGATTTATGAAACAGCATAAGCAAGTTGTACTACTCGATTCAGACACACTCAATGCATTGGCACATCAAGATAATTTACCGTTAGAGCTCGATGATATGTTGAATAGTTTAGATGAAAATTACCGGATCGCGTTAACACTTTACTATGTGAATGGGCTCACAACAAAGGAAATTAGTGAATTTCTTTCTGAACCAGAAGGCACGATTAAATCGAGAATTTCGAAAGCAAAACAGCTTCTAAAGAACAATTATTATGTAGTGGGGGCGCAGTCACTATGAAAAATAATGGCTAAAGCCTGTATCCGCAGCAGTGGCGACGATTGCATTAAGTTCAGCTATTTTGCTAACTAATGATACAGCGTTAGCTAAATTACAAGCTTTTTTAGGGTTTAATGATTCCGGATTAAATACAGCGAGTAAAAATGGTGATGTGCAATATGTGGGACAATCTCAACAATCTGAAGATATCAAAATTACAATGGAACATTTCTTTTCAGATGCTTATCGACTGGGTCTGCAGCTAAATATTGAAACGGAAGAAATTCAAATGGATGATTTGTATTTTATCGACATGGAGTATCTCCTCTATAACGCTCAAGGTGAAGTGATAGATGCTCACTTATCTGATACAAAGCCAATAGCAGGTCCATTAATGTTTTCAGGAAACTCCTATCAATTAAAAAACCTGAAAAAGAACGCTGCAACTCTAGAAATGCTGGCAGATTCAAGTTCTAAGGCTGTTCCTTCTTTAGATGGTGCGAGAATCGCTATTGAAACGATTCATTTTCACACCAATAAAGAGGGCGTCATTTCAGTAGACGGAGAATGGGCATTTGATTTACAACCTGGAAATATTGAAACACAGGATTTTGTTGCGGAAAATGAGGTGGTAGGTCTTGAATTACTACAAGCTACATTAACAAACGGTTCGATGCATATTTCTTATAAAATCAACCGTAATGTTAAAGATGAAAATTACTATTTCGATACAGCATTAATAAATAACAGTAATGTAGAATTCTTTCCGAATGGTGCGAATATTGAATATGTTGATGGATACACCACTATTAATTCAGTATTCCCTTATAGTATATGGAATGAGCATGATACTCTTTCATTATCCGTGGATGGGTATGAAAAATTAAGATTGATTAAGAAAGAATAAAATACTCTAGTAGTCCACCATCATTTAATTATGATAGTGGACTTACTGTATTCCCCGCCCTTAATGCGATTTTTTCGACTCCGTATTCGATAACGTAATATGAATTTCTTCAGGCTCCACTTGGAAATGAAATAAAAAGCTTTGCGCAATTTCTCGCTGCAATTGCTTTAACATGTCCGGCACGTAGTAATTAACCGGTGCCAAAATAGATACATCGATCCGCATCGTTGGAACAGTTGCAACGGAAAAGTGTAAATGATTCATGCGTGTTATGTACGGGTTATTTGCTACGACATGTTTAATAATGTCCGTATAAACCGCTTGCGAAATCGTAATTGATTGATGATGAAAATCCGGTCTTACAATCGTCGTTTCCCCTAGCTTTTCCCGATTCGGTGAGAAAATTTCTTTCCCTCTTTGCACGAGCCGTTTGAAGAAATTTTGCTCCACTTGCTTATACGGAACAGGCATGACATGTTTGCCTTGAAATTCACGAACAAAGCGTGCCATTTGAATTTCCTTCGTTGAACGGACATCCTCTACATAATAATAGTGCTGAATATCACCTAGCTCCAAGCGTTTCGCGATTCTTTTCGTCATCTTATCGGAAGTACCAATAATAAGGATCGAATCAACAGGTACATTGCTTAATGCATCCATGATATCGGCTTTATGCCACTCTTCATCAAAAATAGCGCGGCGAACAGCTGTCACAATATTTTTTTCGAATTTTGCAGAAGTACCTGCCACTTTTTCGCCATTTACGATTAACAGACCATCATCAATAATGGCTTGAATTTGATGATCATGTGCGAATTGTAGCGCACTCGTACTTTTTCCCGTACCACTTGGACCACTTAAAGAATAAATATTCATTATTTTTTCCCCTCGTATCAATTATAATTCGATAAAATTCTACGATGTCTGCTGATTGAAGTTACTTAAGTTCTGATTTCTGAATTACTTTTCATTATAAACGATGTGTATGATAAAATGGGGCATATCATTTAAAAGGATTAGGGAGTGTTACATATGAAGATCCAACCGTCCAAAAAGATGGCATTATTTGTACCAGCTATTTTTGGAGACTTAAAAAAACATGCACAGCTACAGCAACAACATGGAATGGAATTAATCGATTTAAGCTTAGGGAGTCCCGATATTGCACCATCAGAAACATTACGCCAAAAAATGGCGGAGTTAACCGCCCTTTCTTCGTCCTATGGGTATACGTTAACAGGGATACAAATGTTTAACGAAGCTGTATGCCGTTATTATGAACGCGTGAATCATGTCAAGCTTAACCCAGCTACGGAAGTGGTCCAAACGATCGGGTCACAGGAAGGGTTAGTGCACTTACCTGTCGCATTTTGTGATCCCGGTGATATCGTGTTAACAACAAACCCTGCATATGTCGCGTATGATGCGGGTATTCATTTAGCCGGTGCAGAGCCTTACTATATGCCATTAACGAAAGAAAATAATTATTTACCGGATTTACAAGCCGTTCCAGAAGAAATCGCACAACAAGCAAAATTGCTCATTTTAAATTTACCAGGTAATCCTGTACCCGCAATGCCTTCCATCCAATATTTCGAGGAAGTTGTCGCATTTGCTAAAAAGTATAACATCATTGTGTTGCATGACGCAGCGTATTCAGAGTTTTACTTTAAAGGAGATGCACCTATTAGCTTTTTGGCGACGCCTGGTGCAATGGAAGTCGGTCTTGAAATCAACTCGCTATCCAAAAGTTTTAGCTTAGCCGGAACGCGTATTGCCTATATTGTTGGGAATGCGAAAATGATTGCCATTATGAAGCAATTAAAATCCAATTTAGACTTCGGTATTTTTGAACCGATTCAACAAGTAGCAGCCCTTGCGTTAGACAATGCGGAGGAAGTAACAGCTATCTTGCGTCAAACGTTTTCCGAGCGCCATAAAACATTAATGGAAGGCTTAACTTCTATTGGCTGGGAAGTTGCTCCGAGTGATGGCGGCATGTTCGTTTGGGCAAAATACCCGAGCAGCTTAAACAGCGTTGAATTCGCTTTTAAAGCCATTGAAAAAACGGGTGTTGTCATGGTACCTGGTACAGCCTTTGGTACAGCAGGTGAAGGTTATATGCGCCTTGCTTTAGTTCAGCCTGTAGAGCAACTTCAAAAAGCTGTGGCGCGATTAAAATCATTAGCACATTAGGCATTACAAAAAAACGACATTGGAGTAAAAACCAATGTCGTTTTTTGTATTCAATTTACTTTCTTCTCATAATAATTAGCTTCATCTGTTTGGAAATCATTGTAACGATTTTTAAATAATCGATAAGCATGTGTAACCAACACTTTTATTAATGCATATCCTGGAAGTCCTAAAACGACCCCTGGCACACCAAACAATGAGCCCGCTGTTAATAACACGAAGATAATCGTAATCGGATGGATACTTAATGATTTCCCCATAATTTGAGGAGAAATAAACTTGCCTTCAATTAATTGAACGATTGTCCATACAATAATTAAATAGACAAGCATTAACGGCGAATGAACAATTGCAATAATTGCTGCTGGTGTCGCCGCAATGGCTGGACCTAAGTATGGAACAACGCTCGTAATCATCGCAATGAACCCTAATAGTAATGCGTAATCAAGACCAATAATGGTGAAACCAATCGTCATCATGACGCCGATACAAAAGGACACTAAAATTTGACCTTGAATATACGAACTAATTTGCTTGTCCATATCATGTAAAACTTCGCCTACTCCTTTACGCATGCGCGGTGGGAAAATCTTCAAAACAAATTTAGGCAACTTTTCGCCTTCGTATAATAAATAAAACGCAATGAATGGAACGATGACAAGTGATAATAGAATCCCTGTAATCGTAGAAACAAACCCAGTAATGCCCGATGCAACACCACTCGCGATATTTGTCATTGTCTCCTTTACGGTTACAACAAGGTCATCTTGAAAATCCATTAAAAATTCATCATAGCTAAAGTTAACCGTTTGAAAATAATCATTAATGCGGGAATTATTTAAAAATGACACAACGCTCTCGGCAGCAGACATGAAGTAAATCGGGAAATCCTGTACTAAACTTGTGAATTGGTCGCGTAAAAATGGAAATACAAGTAGAGCAAGTAATGTAATGAACCCCGCTACTACTATATACAAGATGAGTATACCTAACGATCGTGGTACATTCCATTTAACGAGTAATTTCAATGCTGGCCGTAATAAATAATACAAAATAACGCCTAATACACCTGGCAAAATAATCACATTCAATAGAACTTGAAGCGGTGCAAAAATAAAAGATATTTTATCGTAAACAAAGATGATGACGCCTAATAACAGCATAATCACCAGGAAAAAAAATAGATTTTTCCCACCTAAAAATCGAATGAAGCTCGTGGAGAAAAACGTCGATTTTTCCTGTAAAAGACGTTTCTCTTCATTTCTCTCGTTGTCGTTTCCCAAAATACCACCCCAACATATTGCCAAATTTTCATATTTCCTTTATTTTAGCATGGATTTTGCAGAATAGTACTATGCTTACTCTTCTAATTGTAAAAAATCATGAAGCAATTGTTTATTTTTTTCGACATTTATTTCAAGTACCGATCCAGCATGTTTATAATTTCCAAATTGATACAATCCCTCTGCAGGAATGGTCATTTTTTCAATAGCTAAGTCACCATTCCCTGCAATTGCTTTAAAAATTGTCGACAACTGATCTGTGCTCGTTAAATCCGTTGTGATATACCCTTGTGCCGCTCCGACAAGTTTCGGGAAATTTTTCGCATTGGTTGGAGAAAGCATTTCGTTTTTTAATGCTTCAATCACTTTTTGCTGACGGTTAACTCGTCCGAAGTCGCCTTCTGCATCCGAACGGAACCTTGCATAGCCTAATAATTCTTTGCCATTTAACTGTTGCAGTCCTTTTTTAATCTGGACATCAATCTCGCCACCCATATTTTTTTCTACATCCATTTCAATTCCGTTTGGTGCCAAAATATCAATCATTGTTTCAAAACTTTTAAAGTCAATTAACGCATAGTGATGAACTGGGAGGTCAAACATTTCATTTAACGTTGCCTTTAGCAAAGGTACGCCCCCTAAATAATAGGCCGTATTAAGCTTATATGATTGATAGCCAGGTATTTCTGCATATATATCACGCATAAAAGACACGAGCTTCATATCATTCGTATCATGGTTCCACGCCAGCAACATCATCGTATCGGAACGGGATTTTTCTGTTCCCCGTGCGTCTACGCCTATAATGAGGTACGTTTCAATCCGTTCTTGAAATTCATCTGGTTGAAAGTCTTCCACTGTGATTTTCGTATCACTACCCATTTTTAAACCACTTTTAAATTGCGCATACACATAAATTCCTGTAGTCATAACGGCTAATAGAAGCACCGTTATAACGAAACGCCCTTTACGCAACTTTCTCTTTTTTTGATGGCGCGTTTGTCGCGTATTTTCTTCCATTTCATAACACCCCTTTTTAGACAAGTAAATATATCATTTAAAAAAATGGTTTTAATTCTTCTTTATTATACCATTCACCTAATTATTACAATTGTATACTAAACAAATGATATTTGATTGAATTTTCTTTCCATGATAGAATTCCATATATTTAAGCATTTAAAAAATTGGAGGAATATGGAATGGAAAAGGCAACGTTTGCAGGTGGCTGTTTTTGGTGTATGGTCAAACCGTTTGATCAATGGGACGGAATCGAGAAAGTAACAAGTGGCTATATGGGCGGTCATATTGAAAACCCTACATATGAAGATGTGAAGCGCGGTAATTCTGGTCATGTGGAAGTCGTTGAAATTATTTTTGACCCAGAAAAGTTTAGCTATGAGCAATTACTTGAAATTTACTGGATGCAAATAGATCCGACAGATGCAGGTGGTCAATTCCAAGACCGTGGTGAATCGTATAAAACGGTCATTTATACACATAGTGAAGCACAAGCAACACAAGCGCAGCAATCAAAAGAAAATTTAGCAGCAAGTGGTCGGTTTAAAAAGCCGATTGTTACGGATATTACAGTGGCTCAAACATTTTGGCCGGCAGAAGACTATCACCAGGATTATTATAAAAAAGAAGAAGCCCATTACAAAGAAGACCGTGCACAATCAGGTCGGGATGAGTTTATTACGGGACATTGGGAATAAAAAGTCTTTTCTTACGTGGTTTTAAAGGAAAGTTTAACAATTGGTCTAGTAAATAGTTAAATAATGGAACTTCACTATGATATACTCTAAGTAAGATATGCTAAAAAAACGATAGTATCTATTCGGAGGAAATGTTATGAAAAGTGAGTACATGAAACATTATTTCACCATCATTTACGAGCAGCGAGAAGAATTTGCGAATGTGCTAATCAATTACAAAGAGAATGAATGGGAGCGTCCCCAAGATGGTAAGTGGTCTTTTGGAGAAACTTACTATCATTTATACTTAATGATTAAACTTTTTAGACAGTTAAACAAAACCTATTTATCGTTTTCTAAGCCCATTGCTACATTAAGGAGTAGCAAATCATACAACATTAAGAGTGACGATATATTTACTGAATATAAAGAAAAAAGCAATAAGCCGATGAAAGCACCTTTTGTTTTAGTGCCTCCAAAGGATATTAAAGAGAAAATTTCTTTTAAATGGTTAGTAAATGAGTTAGATATTGAAACAAGGTTCTTAGAAAAAATGCTTTCTAACATAAGCGATAACGTAGCTGGACATATACGTTACCCTGACCCAATCGCACATTATCCAAATTTAATACAATGTATTCACATACTAGGTATACATGAAAAACAACATTTTTTATTATGCAAAAAATATTATGACTTACAATAAAATAAAAGAGCAGGAACATCATGATACTACAGGGACTGACCCCAAAAATATAGACAAATAAAAAAAGCATCTTCGATTGAATTCGGGTTTAGATACCTAAAATTCAACTAGGGGGTGTTTTTTTAT
>NZ_JBNNMF010000019.1:0-6959 GCF_050272495.1 Solibacillus cecembensis
AAAGATTAAACGGCTTGAGCCCCTTAGAATACAGGGCTCAAGCCGCATAAAGAATTTTTATTATTCCCGCTGTCTACTTGACAGGGAGCAGTTCATTTCATGTAGAGAGGCTCTAACTTTTTAAATCGAATATTAATTTCAGACCTACAATTCCCCGCCTTTCCAGGTTTTGCGTATAAATTATCTGTATATTACAAACATTCGACCGAAAACAAGAACTAACTTACTACAAAATCGTCTACACTAACAACTATAGAATTTTTTTAGGAGTTGTTAATCATCGAATTGCTAACGGATAAATTAATCATCATCGCACTTTTCATATTAATTATTCACTCCATCGAAACGTTAGCTTATGCCGTGCGTTTATCAGGAGCTCGCGTAAAGTTACTAGCATCTGCTTTATCTCTATTCAATGTAATGGTCATGGTTTCGAGATTAGCGAATATGATGCAACAACCATTTACAGGCAGTTTAGTGGACCATGCACCGACAGAAAATGCATTAAGCTATGTAGAAAATCAGTTTCGTATAATTATTGGAGCAGCATCTATCGGTACTTTAATCGGGATTATCCTTCTCCCTACTTTTATTGCTATATTTTCTAGAGCAATCATTCATTTGGCTGAAGAAAGAGGAAACATCCCTGCTTTAATGAAAAAGGGGTTGACGTTTGAATATATAAAACGTGGGATGAAGCACATTCGTAAGCCTAGTTTTGCTTTTGTAAAAGAGATTCGTATAAAAGATATTCCCATGAAACTTTTTGTAATCAACATAGTTATTACAGCGATTTATACAATTGGGGTTCTCTCTTCTCTTTATGCAGCTTTGCTCGTCCCAGAGCTTGAAACAACGGCTGCAATGGCTTCAGGGTTAATCAATGGGATGGCTACAATTCTTTTGATTATATTTATTGATCCTAAAATATCCATTCTTGCGGACGATGTGCTAAATAAACAAGGCAGCTATTTAGATTTAAAGAGAATGTCTGTCATGATGATGGCATCCCGATTTTTAGGCACTTTATTAGCTCAACTATTATTTATTCCCGGGGCACATTATGTCGCTTGGTTTGTGAAATTGATTGCTTAACTACAATTAAAAGCGTCCACATATTTATTGAAAAATCCCCAAAAATCATATTGCTTATTATAAACCCTATTTCCAAAATCCTATTTGGAATCGACTCCTTGAGAATAATAAAACACGTATTTCAAGTAAATGATCACTTGAAATACGTGTTTTTTTAGTAATTTTTATTTAATTTAAGGCAAGAATATTATCAATTACAGCAAAAAAGAAACAAACGTTCGTTTTGTATCGCACATAAATTGAAGTTCGTCATTATTTAACTTCCATATTATTAGTATAAAATAAATTTGAATATAAGTCTATATTTTTCCAGTATGCTTTCGTAAAATTGATTTACTCGGCCGAGTAGTCTACGTATAGGGAGATAACTATGGAAAAATACCGCTGGGATTTCAATTTGAAAATTCGATTGCTAGGTGAAACTTTATTTAATTTGTTATATTGGATGTATTTCCCCTTTATTGCTGTGTATTTTAGCCAAGTAATTGGTTTAACATGGGCAGGATTTTTGCTAATGATCCCTCCAATTATCAGTCTTTTATTCAATTTAATTGGTGGTTATTTAGCAGATACTTTTGGGCGTCGTCCCATAATGATTATAGGTAGTAGTATACAAACGGGAATGTTTGCCCTATTTGCCTTATCCCCCTCACCTTGGCTGGATTATGCCGCCTTTCTTGGAATTGGTATAGGTACAGCATTTTATAAACCTGCAAGTGATGCGATGGTTGCCGATTTAGTGGATGAGTACAATCGAAAAGAAGTGTTTGCCACTTTTATGACAATGAATAATATCGGTGCTGTCCTAGGTCCGATTATTGGGGCTATTTTATTTTTTGATCATCGTTCGCTATTATTGTGGAGCTGTACCGCTGTAACACTTTTTTATACGGTACTTCTATTTATTCAACTAAAAGAAACCGTACCTCAAAAAAATACGTCTGCGGAATTTTCAACTTCTCAAGTACTCTCAACACAATTCAAAGACTATATTGCTATGCGAAAAGACAAGGCTTTTATGTATTATATTGTAGCTGGTATTTTTTCTGTCATTGCCATTATGCAATTAGATTTATATTTAGCCATATACATTACAGAATACGTCTCTTTACAAACATTATTTCATTGGAAAGAATGGTTGATACAAATTGAAGGAGCTGAGGTTTTAGGCTTAATATTGGGACAAAATGGCGTATTATTTGTTCTATTTGTTTTACCCATAACAAGATGGTTAAAATCTTGGACAGATGAAAATGTTTTTATATTATCTTGTCTTTTGGCCGGATTTGGTATGTTTGCTGTTGGTTTTACAACGAATATTTGGGTCCTATTCTGCTTAACTATTATTTTTACATTTGGAGAAATTGTACGAGCACCTGTCATTTATAATTTCGTCAGTAAACATGCACCTGCAAATGCGAGAGCACAATATATGGGGGCTGCAAATATGCAATTTACTTTAGGGCGTTTCGTAGCGCCTATTACGGTTTTGTTAGCAGCATGGCTATCACCTATTGTCATTTTTAGTGTTATTTTACTAAGTGCCATTATCAGTTTAGCTCTCTATAAAAGATTATTTAGATTACCTACTTCAACCATTAAATAAAGTAATTAGGAATCCTATAAAATTAACGTAAAAAATCCCCACTATGTTCTTTTAAAAATTTAGTGGGGCATTGCTATTTATTAACCAATAAACTGCATCAATAGCTCGTTAAACTTTTCTCGTTCTTCCCAAAAAGCGCCATGCCCACTGTATTGAAATGGAACAAGCTGTGAGTTTGTAATTTTTTGATTTAGTTCTTGAGCTTGTGTAAATGGAATTACTTTGTCATGAATACCGTGAATGATTAAAGTAGGGGCTATTATTTTGGGAAGGTCATCATAGAGTTGCTCATCTCTTAGTAAAACGATAACTGCCGCGGTTGACCACCCTGCTGCCTGTAAGCCCATTTGAAAAAACCAGTCTGAGAATGGACCTGTTATATACTGAAAGAAAAAAGTGTCTATTACATTCTGCATCATCTTCGGGCGGTCATTTAACGCCTCGTTAAGCAATGTATTCGCCGTCTCTGTTGTAAAACCAACAGGAGCAGCAGCGTCTACAAGGACAAGCTTCGACACACCATAACCATTAAACCGCGACATATACCGAATCGCGATGGACCCACCTGTTGAATGACCAACGAGTGTAAAATTAGTTAATTGAAGTGTACTAACTACAGTACGGATATCGTCCGCCAATCGGTTATAGTTGTAGCCACTCGTTGGCTTATCCGAATTACCGAACCCTCTCCAGTCAATACCTATACAGCGATATCCCTTTGCTGATAAAAAATCAAACTGATACTCAAACTGCTTATGACTTAATGGCCAGCCATGTATAAAAACAATGGTCTTGCTCCCCCCAGGATTGATATCTTCTACGAATAAATTGACTCCTGGTTCCACATTAACGAAATATCCCATGTACTTCCCCCATAAAGTGGCTTTATGATTAAGATATTCATGCGAAGAAAATGGGTTACATTATATGAAGTGACAAGTCAAATCACAGAAGTTTACTACTTATCATCAACACCCCACCAAATGTTAACTTAGATTCCTAATTTCTCCAATTATTGTTATTAACTTTCATCCCAACAGCTAGCCAATGGGAGTCCCATTCCGTGATGTCATTCCCTACACGACAAGCTAATCCACAAGCTCGACCATCTGCAACAAACGAACCGATCAACCATTTTTTCGAATGCTTACCATCCTTTAATGTAATGTTGATAGAGGGCATTTCAATATAATGCTGATAAATATAAAGATTATCTGTATAATGCGCAAATTGAGATGTTGCTTGCTTTTCCCCATTTGCTTTATGAATTTCAATGGTATTGCCCTCTCGTGAAAATACCGGCTTTTTTACATAGCCAACACCCTTACTGACAAAAGGTTCCGCGCTCATGTATGTAGGTAACATATACTTTTCAATGGCTGCACGTTCTTCAGCTGTAAATAATAACGGTTCGCCTCGGCGTTCCCAAATTAACCACAACAATATTTTGGATTGCAGAACATACGCGGCAGGTGAGTTAATAATCGCTAATTGTTTATCTCGAACTAGTTCCAGCAAGGCAATACCGATTCGAGTTAGCTCGCCATCGTCGGATACATCATCAATTAAAAATTCAAGGGGGTGTGCTGGGCGATATAAAATATCAATTCGTTCCATATTTGGCGTGTATAAGCCGCGCTCAATTGTTGCGGTATTTTCTTCATATATAATTAGCTGCTTAATCGGCACGTACTCAATTTCAAATGGTAAATGCTTTTGGATATATTGAACATGTGCATTTTCCTCGAAGTCTTCTTGTGCTTCTTTCCCTGTAATCACAACTTTAATTGGCGCAGAAGTTGGCTTATTTAAATATTGAATCGATGCAAATAACGCTTGCGAAAGACTTTTAATCAACACATCAGCTCGGTTGGTGTTTTCATAACCAAATTCATCACATAAAAATTGGTTCATTTCAAAAGTTTCGGTAATAAGAAATGGCGTATCCCCATTTAATTCAATCGCTTTAATCGCACCCTCTTCTGTACAAATAAAGTCAAAGCGTGCTAAAACCGATTGCTGTGGTAAATAGTCGAGTGAAAAGAACGGAATCATTTCTTCTCGAATGCCTAGCATCACTAGCTGCTCCGCTGATAAATGCTTAAACTGCTTCGCGACCTTTTGAAAAATGCGCCATAAAATATTTGTCGCATCATATATTTCATCGATTTTTTCCTGAGTCATTGGCATAATGTCATACAAGGCATATTCCAACTGATCGACATTTGCAAAAAAATGCGGATATTGACTATAAAATGCTGTACGTTGCTCTGTATTTGCGCTTAGTACTTTGTTTTTATCTACTTCTAATTGCTGCTTTTTCATTTCATTTGCCTTCATAATTTCCACCTCGTTTCAGAAAGTTTCAAACTGCTTATGAAGAGCTTGATCCACCACGAGAAGCACCACCCGAACTAAATCCTTGTTTACCACTTGAATAAGAATTCGTTTTATTCGTATTCGAAGTGCTATATCCTCCGCCAGTGTTAGTTCCTGCATTTCGACGAATTTCTCCGTCACGTTTATTCATTGATTTGTACATACTGCTTGCAGCTAAAGCTCCCACTGAAGCGAACATTAACCCGTTAAAGAAATGTTGCGAATACAACGGCGAATTTTCGTCTAAACATTCACTCGAACCATCATCAGATTCCTGCCATACTTCACAGTCTCCATAATATTCGCTCTCTCCAATATGTACTAGTTCTTCATCAAGGTCACTATCCACATATTCTTCTGTGATCACCTCATCAGGAATTGTTAAGGCTTCCTCTTGTACGATGTCAGTTATTTCTACTGTGTCGCTAGGTGATGAATCGATTTCTATTGTTTCGTTAGAATATACAATGGTTTCTTCAGTACTTCCGCATCCAGCTAATGTTAAAGCAGAAACCGTAGTAATAACCGTATATTTAACAAGTGATTTTTTCGTCATATGAAATCCTCCTGGTGTTTTTATTTAATACGTTTACGAATGAACATGCCAATAAGTTTCAATTTAAGGATAAATTAGGCGTTTTTCAACTTAGATTCTTGTTTCCGGTATTTTGTAGCGGTATCAAGCACTGGTTCATCCATCACTATTTTATTCGCTGCGCTGATTGTGTATGTGATTCTCAAATGGTTGAAATCGGTTAATCAACATGTCGGAAAATAATAAAACACGCGACCAAATTTGAGTTTCAGAATTTGATCGCGTGCTTCTATTTATAAGTGAAATGCTCGGTACAGAAACGCGACAAATTCCGCGCGTGTGACCGGCTCATCTGGATTAAAATTGCCATTATCCCCTAATGCAATGCCATGTGCTTCAAGTGCTGCAATATAATCATAACTCCAATGCGTTTTCGCAACGTCTTGGAAGGTACTTGTCCCGCCTGGTGTAAGACCGAATGCAAGGACGATTACTTTTGCCATTTGTGCGCGTGTCATAGGTGCATCTGGATTATATGCTCCGTCCGAACCGTCTATAATACCCGCTTGCTGAAGTTGCATGATCGCTTCGTAATACGGATGACTGTTTGGTACATCACTGAATGATGTTGCCTCTCGTGTTGGTTCAAGGTCGAAAGCACGGGCAATCATCGCCGCGATATGTTCGCGCGTGATTGGGTCATTTGGTCGGAATGAACCGTCTGGATAGCCGTTAATAATTCCACGTGCTGCGATGTCTTCAATCATTTCCTGTGCCCAGTGTGCCAAAATGTCGGTAAACGTCATCTGTGGCTTAGGCTCTTCTTTTGGATTTCCCGGTGGTGTTGGTTGCTCCGGTGTTGGCTCTATTGGTGGTGGAGTCGGTGTCGGATTATAGTCACCACCACTGCCCGAAGAACTGTTCACCGTCCATTTTGCGTATAAAGTTGTCGGTTTTGTTACCATGTCTGTCTTGAAATTCCACGCTGTTGTCAGCGCCGTATCCTTGTACCAGCCAGCAAATATATAGCCTGTTTTAGTTGGTGCTATTGGCATTTTTGCTCTTGTCTGATTGGCAACATTTTGGGCAACTACAACACTTCCCCCATTGGATTCAAAGGATAGTACATAACTAGCTACATCCCACTTTGCATACAGCGTGACATTCGCTAAGCCCATTTTGAATGTATCATTCGCCGCGTAGTGTGTTCCTTTGCCATCAGCTTGTGTATTCCAACCTGCAAACATAAATCCTGTTTTTTCGAGATTTCCTGGATTGGCGGCTATGGTTACAGTAGCTTTTTCTTCATAATTATTACTACCAGGGACTTGACCACCTGTCGCA